>CACJAC010000010.1 GCA_902591275.1 uncultured Prochlorococcus sp.
TTTTTTCAGTAAAATCACCAGAGAGAAAGGTTATAGATTCGCCAATAATGTGGAAAGATGACTATTCTAATCTTGTGCTTTTCAGAAGTAATAAAATAAATTCAGAAGTAAAAAGAATAATTTAATAAAGATTCATTATTTACCATAAAAGGAATTTTCTATTAAACCACACGAAAAAATATTCTTTCGAATCTAAATAAAATTATTATTTCATTTTAATTTAAGTACTTCAAAAGAACTGACGCTAGTTTCAAGTCATCATTAAACCATGCTCGTATCGCCATAGCTCTTCGAGGATCATAAAAAATTTGTTTTCTGTACCAACTAAGGACTTCTGAATCTGATTTCTTTCCATTACATGACAAACAACATGGCACGCAATTACTTGTATTGCTAATCCCCCCTTTTGACATTGGATGAAGATGGTCAAGTGATTCAGACGGGTTGCCGCAATAAATACATTTATAGTTAGTAAGTTTATTAAGTGACTCTCTCCAATTTTTATGACTTATCTTGGGACAAAACTGATCAAGGTAAATTGCATCTTGTCTATGCATAGATTTCTTGATATTTTTCCAATAATAACAGTTTTTTTTAACAATGTTTGGAAAAGAAAAAATAAAACTTTGTAAATCTTAGGGTTCTTTTGAAAAGAATATTTTTTTAATTATTAAAATACCAGGATTTGTACTTAATGCCTTATTTACTTACAAAATTATTAGGGAGTGTTGATCATTTTATTTTTAAAAGTTTTTATATCTTTTTGATATCCTTTTTTTCTAATACGTTCTCTGCGATTTCTGGAGGAGGAGCAGGATTATTACAATTGCCTGCATTGATTTTATCTGGAATTCCTTATTATCAGGCTCTGGCTAGTCATAAGTTAGCAACAGTAGCATTGGGAATAGGTGGTTCATTAAGAAATTACAAATCTTTAGGAAATGATATAGGTGTTGCTTGGCAAATATTAATTTTTGGATTACCAGGAGTAATTTTAGGGTCTTCTATCGTTGAATATATATCAGAAAAGTATTTGTACTTAATTTTAGGAATAATATCAATACTATTAGCTTTTTACTCATTCCTTAAACCAGATTTAGGTTTATCATCTGGGAATAATAAGCTTAATTTTGTTCATAAAGTTCGATTTTTAATTTTTATTTTTCTTATAGGTATATTAAATGGTTCTATTTCTTCAGGAACTGGACTGCTTGTAACAATACTTTTAATAAAAACTTTTGAAATGGATTTTCTTCGAGCTGTAAGTATGACATTCTTTACTGTTGGGATTTTTTGGAATTTTGTTGGAGCAGTTTCTTTGGCAAGAATAGGATCGGTTCCTCCAAATATATTGATAGTATTAATAATTGGTTCCTTTATAGGAGGATATTTCGGGGCTCATTTGTCAAAATTAAATGGAAATATACTAGTTAAGAAAACTTTTACAACAGTTTGTATTTTGGTCGGTATTAGCTTATTGATTAAATCTACAAGAATTTTTTTTAAATAAATTAAAAACAGCAGTACAACTTTGGTTGAAAAGCCTAAAGAATGTTTATTCGTTAATAGGATAAATTAAATTAAATATAATCTCTATTTATTATCAAAGGAGTTAATGGATAATTCGTTTTATCAAATAATACTTTAGAGAAACCATATTTTAAAAAACAAAAAAAAAGGCCTCACATATGTGGGCCGGGTGATGGGGAACCTTATTTTTAAACCAATTTCTTAAAAAATGCAACCCCCTATCTGTAGCGCAGAAAGGAACTTATCTATACACTACATATAGGGCTTCAATAATTTTATACTATATTAATTTATCAATTCTGAAATAAATTTGTAATTTTAAAATTTTTGAGTAAAAACCTCATTTTATTGTTTCAATTGTATTTGGTAATTTTACTTGTTAAAAATTTTCTGCACAGTATCATTCGTAGGAACATAGCTATTAAAAAGCTTTAATGATTGAATTAACCTTACTCACTCTTTTGAACTATGTTGGGGATAATTTCTGTGAATATAGAAATATAGGCCATGATAATTATAAATCTTTACTTCTTTCCTACAGTGATGCAAGCAACAAATTTGGGCCATTAGAAGTTAAAAAGGTTATTGAGACGTCACAAAATTTTAAAGTTACGGCTGTTGCTATTGCTGCAATTAAGTGTCCTCAGCATATAGTTAAGTAATGAAGTTTGAATTAAAAACTGAAAATGAAAATTATTCAAAATCATTTACACAATTTTTCGGCATATTTTTTTCTCTCACTTTTATAATTATCCTTTGTGATGTTGGACTTAAGTTAGGAATCATATCTAGAAATCATAAAATTGAATATAATTGTAGAATTTTATCTGTTGAAAAATCTAAACCTTATTTTAAGAAATTATCTAGAATTTCTAATCTGAAAAGTAAACAACAAATTTGGGAATTTTGTAGAGAGTTTATTAAATAATAGTTAGCTAGATGCTGATGAATAGAATTTTAATGCGAATAACCAGAACTTTCTTGAAGTTATAAGAAATATTGTGGCAATATTAATTTCAAGCAATATTTTCCAAAATTGAGAAAGTCCTAGAAAAACTTCTGAAGGAATTGTAGTTATAAATGCAATAGGAATGATAACACTAAAAAAAATTCTTAAAGAAAACGAAAATGAATTTAGAGGAAATCTTCCAATATAAAGGAATGATCTTAATACTTCTATTGCATTCCAAGTCTTAACGAACCAAATAGTAGAAGTAGAGATAAAAAACCATAAGCTATATAAAATACAAATCGAGCAGCTTATCGTAATCAAGGATAGGGTCAGAAAATTTAAATTTAAATTTATTTGATTTATTCTTATGCAAAAGAACAATAAGAAAAATCCAAGCATTATTTCTAAAAATCCAGATGGATTAATTTTTTTTAATGAAATAAAAAATTGACTATCAATAGGTTTTAAAAGTACGAAATCTAGTGTTCCTTCTCTTATATGTTTTACTATTTCTGTAAGATTAGGATTGAACCAAGTATTTGTTATTCCATTCAAAATTGTATATATACCTTGTATTATGAGCGCCTCTTTAAATTCCCATCCGCCTATACTCCCATTGTTTTGAAAGAAAATAGATAATAAAAAAATACTACCTATTAAACTTAAAATTGCAGTAATTAAATCAATTAATATATTAGTTTTGTATTCTAATTCAGAAGCTAGAGAAGTATGCAAGAATTTTGCATAGACTTTTAAATATTTTTTTAGATTCATGATCCCATAGCAGTATATTTTTTTGTTCCTTCAGTCCAGATTTTCTTAAATAATGGGAAAAGTAAAAAAATCCATAGAATTTGCATACTTAATCCTTCACTAATATTTGTTTCATTACCTGATAGTAAGTTCGCAGGGAAATCGATTAGGTATGGAAAAGGAGTTAAATAAATCCAGGATTTAACATATGCGGGAAATGAAACTACTGGAGCTAAAAGACCTGAAAGAAATAAAGTTGGAATAAATAACAATCTTTCTATTGATGATGCTTTCTCTGTCCAAAAACATAGACATGCAACTATTGACTGAACTAAAAATTGAATTAAGAAGGATAAGAAAGTAGATAAAACCGATAAGAATAAAATACCTAAATTTGGAATCCATATACTTTCTGGATTATAAATAAAGAAGAAAGTTGCAATTATTAGTGCGAAAGGAAATCTTGTTATTTGTTCAGCAAGATGTTGTGCAAAATATCTGAAAAATGGATTTAAAGGTTGGATTAAATACGGAGATACTTTCCCCATAAGAGAATCCTCTTCAAAACTAAATACTACCCAAACTACAGAAAACTGTCTTACAAAAAAAGCACATAAGAAATACCTAGAAAGCATAACATCACTAATGTTTATGGATTCATTTAAATTATTATTTGTCCAAATGTTTAACATGAAAAAAGGAATTACACCTGAAATTGCCCATAATGCAATTTCTACCCTATATTCCAACATGTTTGAATATTGAACTCTTAATAAAGTGAATATTTTACGGTAAATCAAATTAGATATCATAATCTTTTTTAATTAATATTTTCCCTATAATTTCATCTATAGGCGGTTCATTTATAAAAAGGTCTTCAATATCAAATTTATTTAGGATAGTTTTTAGTGTAGAGGTAATAGAGTTGTTTTCAATTATTATTGTAATTTCATTCTTTATTTTATTTTTAACGGTAAAACCGCAATTTTCTATTTTTATTGCATCTTTTTCTGTACGACAAACTATTAGTATTTCTTTAACAGGAGATAGTTTTTTTAATAATAGGTCAAGTTTTCCATCATATGAAATTGACCCTTCGTGAACACATATAACTCTTTTGCACAGTGAAGTAATATCTTTCATGTAATGACTAGTTAAGCATATCGTTGCATTAGTTTCCTTATTATATTTTTGAAGGAATTTCCTTAGATTTCTCTGTGCATTAATATCTAATCCAAGTGTAGGTTCGTCTAAAAATAGAATATTTGGTTCATGTATTAATGCCGCTAGTAATTCTGACTTCATACGCTGACCCAGTGAAAGTTTTCTAACAGGTATGAATAGCTCTTCATCAATTTCAAGCATTTCTGATAGTTTTTTTATTCTCCTTTTAGCTTCGAACATATCTAAGTCATATATTGATGCATTCAAATAGAAGGATTCAATTGGCGGTAGATCCCAAATTAACTGTTGCTTTTGTCCCATTATTAAGGTGATATTCTTTAGGAAATTTTCATTTCTCCTGAAGGGTAAGTAGCCTGAGACCAAGATCGAACCTTCACTCGGATAAATTAAGCCACAAAGCATTTTTAAAATGGTTGTTTTCCCAGCTCCATTAGCACCTAGAAAACCTACTATTTCCCCTTCCTTAATTTCAAAACTTATATCTTTTATAACTTTTAAACTTTTTCTTTGTCTTTTAAAAAAATGTTTAATTGTTCCATTTAAACCTGGTTCTTTGATAGAGATATCAAATGACTTAGATAAATTACTTACATCGATAATATTTTGCACCATTTCAATTTTTAAATTTTTCTATTTTAACTATTTATGGATTTTCCTATATTAGGAAATTTTTTTATTTTTTAAAAAATATCCTTAAACGATACAAAAAGCCAGATAAAAAAGTTAATTGGATTAAGTAAATCTCTTACCTTATTTTTGTTTTCATAATTTAATCCTCTTAAAAAATCAAATATAAAATTACTTTTATTGTTTTTAGGATTACTTTTTTTAATTATGTTCCCATTTTTGTCAAGGAGGTCAATTTCATCTTCAAAAAACCATTGCTCTTTTCCATTAGATAATTGCAATATAACTCCAATGCCTTTTCCGTCAGTTATTCTAAAATCACTTATCTTGCTTGTTGAGGAACTATTTATTGCATCAATGGTTTCTTTAGTAAGCCTATCCTTTGATAGGTCTAAGTTTATTTGAACAGAATCGCCTATTTTTGCCTTGTCTAAAATTGACATTTTTAGGTTATTATACCTATTGATTTAGGATTTATGCGATTAATTCTGAATTATTTATTTATTTAAATAATTATGATTTTTTGAAAATCGCTTCAAGAATTCTTTTAATTAAAATTGTTAATACTCTCAGGAATACAAAAAAAAGTCCTAACCAACCTAAAATGACAGCTATCGATAATAAACTTGAACCTAAATCTCGCTGTAGCAAATCCTGCATATAATTTTTCTTAATTAGATAAAATTAACTTTACTTTAATAAATTACTTAATCAATATAAAATTGCCAATATTCAGATTTATTCAAATTCTTTTTCATTAGCTTGTTTAATTGAAATGATTTGTGAGTTAAAATTTAATTAGAAAATTTAATTTAATATTTTGGATCTATCTCTGAACTCATACATTGGAATATTTTTTATCATTATTGGTTTATTAGTTAGGGTTGATTTGAAATTTTCTTTTCAAAAGGATCTCAAATAATTTCTAATAAACTCTCTTAAGTGTAATAGAACTACATAAAGTTCTTCAGTTCTAATATGTTTTTTTCTTGCTGCAACTATTTATTTTTTGCAAAGACTAAAAAAGCAGCATTGAAGCTGCTTCTAAATGGTGGCGGGGGGGAGATTTGAACTTCCGACCTTCGGGTTATGAGCCCGACGAGCTACCAGACTGCTCTACCCCGCGGCATATACATAGCATACATCTGAAAGGGTTATTTTTCCTGTTTGTTTAGGATTCTTGGAATTTTAATTTACCTTTAACTTCAAGTCGTACTCCTTCAGAGAAATTAAGAACCTTTTCTTCGATGTCTTGAATTCTTAAGTCAGATATCCACTCTAGCTGTTTTAATAAGTGAAGACTAACAGCATGCTTAGCTCTTTTTGAACCGTCTTCTACTTTTAAAGCTAAACCTATTCCTTCATTTACTTTACATAGACACTGTATCCCCTCGGCTCCACCTTTGCCTATAACGTTCCCATGAGAAGCTTTAATTATTTCTGTATCAAATTTATTGTCATCACTTATCATTGTGGGGTTAATTATCATGGCTCTACTGATTTGTTCTAATTCAGCATTTTCTGAACTGCTCAGAAGTGAATATAACCTCGACATTTCTAATAGTTTTAAATAGAGAGTTGGTGCACCACAATCATCACGTTCTGCGTTTATTTCAGATGAAGGGATTTCAAGTAATTCAGAAATAATTCTGAATATTTCTATTTGAAGAGGATGATCTCCTTTTAAATAAGTATCTAATGGCCAATTCATTTTTTTACATGTAGCTAAAAAAGCAGCATGTTTACCCGAACAATTATGTTCTAATGGACTCATCTTA
Organism: uncultured Prochlorococcus sp.; assembly: GCA_902591275.1. Taxonomy (GTDB): domain Bacteria; phylum Cyanobacteriota; class Cyanobacteriia; order PCC-6307; family Cyanobiaceae; genus Prochlorococcus_A. Next base: position 6,826 of record CACJAC010000010.1, read on the forward strand.
GTTTTTGGACATTTCAGATTATTAATGTCAATGTCATATTCCCATAAAATTTTGAATGCTTCCCTTGTATGAAGTTTTGATCCACTATGTGACCCGCATGCTAAAGCAATTGATTTTGATTCATTATTGATTTTTGATGAGGCCCCACTACTAACGAATGGTATTGCTTGAAACGGTTTTAGTGCTGACCTTATAAAACTTTTATATTCAGGATTTCCTGCGCACATTAAAACCCTCCCTTTTTTGTCAGTAATGACAGCATGAATTTTATGGATGGACTCAATATTTGATCCTCTCATTAAGGTTACTTGTAAAGGAGGATTGTTAGAAGTGTAGAGGTTTTTGAAATTAGAACTCATTTAAAAATAATTATATTGAAAAATCAAAATACCAGACAAAGCTAGGACTGAAATAATAGAGAAAATTTGAATTAAATTTTTTAAAATAGGTTTTACCTCAATTGAGGCAATAAGTGATTCTTTTTCTTTCAGAACTAATGGCTTTTCCCATACTTGACCGTCGTACCAACCGGACTCCTCGTATTCAACTTTTTCAGATATTAATCTATTAAATATATGATTCCAACCCAAATACAACCTTATGGAAATTAAAAGAGGTATTGATAAGCTGCTAAAAAAACTTAATAGAGTATATTTTAAAAGGGAAGTTTTAAAATATACACTTCCTGAAGAAATAACAAGAAATAGAACAAAAGCTCCTAACCAGAATTTTATCAAAATAAGAATTAGTGACTTTTTTGTTTTTGGCCAAGAAAAAATTTTAGATTTTGATAATTCTATGAATTCATTTGTGGGTTGTTGCTCTCTAGGGACAGGACACTTAGAATCGTTCATAAAATAAAATTATGGAAAAATAAGATTATCTCCATTACTCCAGAATGATTCAAGGTCATAATATTTTCTTATTTCTGGTTGAAAAATATTAACGATCAAATCACCATAATCCAGTAAAGCCCATTTCGCTTCGTTAACTCCTTCTTTTCGTATCGGTTCGATTTTAGCCTTATCCCTAAGTTCTCCCTCTACAGAGTTAGTTATAGATCTAACTTGTACATCAGATAACCCTTCAGCAATCAAAATCCACTCACTTATAAAAGATACCTTATCAATTTTTATAAGTTTTATATCTTTTGCCTTTTTTTCATCGCATGCTTTAGCTGCCATTAAAACTAAACTTTTATTGTCCATAAACATTTTCGCTTGAAACTGATTTTTCTGAACCTTCTTGCTGAGATAATTCTGATCTTGCTTTTTCTGCACTTTTTCTTAAGGCATCTAATCTATCTTCAAAGAAACTTCTTTTTTTCTTTTTTCTTGTCTTATCTATTAACTCTTTTAGTGCTCCTCCAAGACTTTTATATGCATTTGGAATGCTGTATCCAAATCTACAAGCAAGATCTATAGCTCTTTCATCTGCATAAATAGCATCTTGAAGTTTTTTTTCAGAATTATTTTTTAAATATAGTCTATAGCCTGCAAAACTTGATAAACCAAGAGCAAGTAATAGAAGTAAGCCATCCTGTACCCACAACTCTCCTATAGCTCCTCCAAGTCCTATGGCAAGTGCAGCCATTTCCCATCCATCTCTGGGAATTGTGTCATTTTGAATTTTCCCAACCTCGTGCCAAAATAACAAATTTCTGTGGTCAATAGCAAAGTTATCCCATTCATCTAAATCTATTTGAATTTCTACTTCGTCACGACCTATTTCCTCAAGTGTTATTAAAGGTGGATCAATAGCTGCAGCAGCTTCAACAAATACCCAACTTTCATTCTCTGGAGGCAACAAACTTTTAAGTCGCTGAAGTTCGCTCATAAAAAATTAATTTCTTTCAATACTATAGAAACAAATGTTGCTTTTCAAGTAACTTGATCAACATGTGATGATTTATAAGTAGCATGTGATAAATGAAGGTTTCAAATTATGCCTCAAAGGGGTGATCTAAAAAAAATTCTTATTCTAGGTTCAGGACCGATTGTTATTGGACAAGCATGCGAATTCGATTACTCTGGCACTCAAGCTTGTAAAGCTTTGAGAAATGTTGGTTATGAAATTGTCTTGATAAATTCAAATCCAGCATCAATAATGACTGATCCTGATATTGCTAGCAAAACATATATTGAACCATTGACTCCTGAAATTGTTTCTCAGATAATTTTAAGAGAAAAACCTGATGCGATCCTTCCCACTATGGGAGGTCAAACCGCTTTGAATCTTGCAGTTAGATTATCAGAGTCAGATTTTTTAAAACAAAATGATATTGAGTTAATTGGCGCTGACTTAGGAGCAATAAATAAAGCTGAAGATAGAAAATTGTTTAAGGAATCGATGGAGAAAATAAATGTAAATGTTTGTCCATCTGGGATTGCATCTAACCTAGATGAAGCTATTGAAGTATCAAAAGAAATAAGTTCTTATCCTCTAATAATAAGGCCTGCATTTACATTGGGTGGTGTAGGAGGTGGAATTGCTTTTAACCTTGAAGAATTTGTCGAGCTGTGTAAATCAGGTTTAGAAGAAAGTCCAAGTAGTCAAATACTGATTGAAAAATCACTTATCGGATGGAAGGAGTTTGAGCTAGAGGTAATGAGGGATACCGCAGATAATGTAGTAATAGTTTGCAGTATTGAAAACTTAGACCCAATGGGAGTCCACACTGGGGATTCGATTACTGTTGCTCCTGCGCAGACTTTAACAGATAAGGAGTATCAGAGATTGAGGGATTTGTCATTGAAAATCATTAGAGAGGTAGGAGTTGAAACAGGAGGGAGTAATATTCAATTTGCAATAAATCCATCTAATGGAGAAGTTATTGTCATAGAAATGAATCCCCGTGTTAGTAGATCCTCTGCCTTGGCAAGTAAAGCTACTGGATTCCCTATAGCTAAGATTGCAGCTTTATTATCTGTTGGCTTCACACTTGATGAGATTATCAATGACATTACAAAAAAAACACCTGCATGTTTTGAGCCATCAATTGATTATGTAGTTACTAAGATTCCTAGATTTGCCTTTGAAAAGTTTAAAGGTTCTTCAAATACTTTAAGCACTGCCATGAAATCCGTTGGTGAGTCAATGGCAATAGGTCGTTCTTTTGAAGAATCATTTCAGAAAGCATTAAGGTCATTGGAAGTAGGTGTTTTTGGGTGGGAATGTGATTCACTAGATGACTTTAAAAGCGAAAGTCACATCAAAAATAGTTTAAGAACTCCTACCTCAGAAAGAATTCTCCTAGTTAAAAAAGCTATGCAGATTGGGAAAACTAATTCTTATATTCAAGAAGTTACCAATATAGATTTGTGGTTTATAGAAAAATTACGCAATATCTTTAATTTTGAAAATGATTTTTTGCAAGAAAAGGAACTTTATTCTATAGATAGGGATTTGATGTTACGGGCTAAACAATTAGGCTTTTCAGATCTGCAGATAGGGAAGTTAACTAATTCTGAGTTTTTAGAAGTAAGAAGATATAGAAAAAAACTTAATATAATACCTATTTATAAAACTGTTGATACTTGTTCAGCAGAATTCTCATCCTCGACCCCATATCATTATTCAACTTACGAAGAATCTTTAATTAATTTTAATTCTCAAATTTTTGATAGCGAAGTTTCAGAAAATAATAAATTAAAAAAAATTATGATTCTTGGAGGAGGTCCAAACAGAATTGGTCAGGGAATAGAATTTGATTACTGTTGTTGTCATGCATCATATCAAGCATCTGCAAATGGTTATAAAACAATAATGGTTAATAGTAATCCTGAAACTGTATCAACAGATTATGATACTAGCGATATTTTATATTTTGAGCCTGTAACTTTGGAGGATGTGCTTAACATAATAGAAGCTGAAAATCCTTATGGTTTGATTGTTCAATTTGGAGGTCAAACCCCACTGAAATTATCATTACCTTTATTTGAATGGCTTAAGACTAATGATGGGGTCAGAACTGGATCAAAAATTCTTGGGACTTCACCAATATCGATTGATTTAGCAGAAGATAGAGAGGAATTTACAAAAATTCTTGAAGAATTAAGTATTAGACAACCTTTAAACGGTATTGCACGTAATCAAAATGAAGCAGAAATAGTAGCAAAAAATATAGGATTCCCCTTAGTTGTAAGACCTTCTTATGTTTTAGGAGGAAGGGCAATGGAAATTGTTAAAGATGAAGATGAATTATCGAGATACATCTCTGAAGCCGTTAAGGTATCGCCTGATCATCCAATCCTTCTTGATCAATATTTGAATAATGCTATTGAAATAGATGTTGATGCTTTATGCGATTCAGAGGGTTCGGTTGTTATTGCTGGTCTAATGGAGCATGTGGAACCTGCAGGAATTCATTCAGGAGATTCAGCTTGTTGTTTACCCTCCATTTCTCTTTCAAAATCCACACTAGAAAAAGTAAGAAACTGGACTAAATTAATTGCACAAAGATTAAATGTTGTTGGTTTAATTAATTTGCAATTTGCAGTGACAAACACAAATAACCAAGAAAATAAATTATTTATTCTTGAAGCAAATCCAAGAGCATCGAGGACAGTCCCATTTGTTTCAAAAGCCATAGGTAAACCAGTTGCAAAATTAGCTACTCAGTTAATGCAAGGTTTTACATTAGAAGATGTAAATTTCACACAAGAATTTTCTCCAAAATTTCAGGCAGTAAAAGAGGCTGTTTTACCTTTCAAAAGATTTCATGGATGTGATACTTTACTCGGTCCTGAAATGAGATCCACAGGTGAAGTAATGGGTTTAGCCAAAGATTTTGGAATTGCTTATGCTAAGTCGGAATTGGCAGCAGGAAATGGTGTCCCTTCTGAAGGAGTAGCTTTTTTGTCTACTAATGATTTAGATAAAAAAAATCTTGAGGATATTGCTAGAGAACTTTTGATTTTAGGATTTAAATTAATCGCAACAAAAGGTACAGCTGCATTTTTGGTAAATTTAGGCATTCAAGTTGAAGAAGTTCTAAAAGTTCATGAAGGTAGACCAAATATTGAGGACCTAATTCGTTCTGGACTTGTTCAATTAATAATTAATACTCCTGTCGGTTCACAGGCTCTTCATGATGACGCTTATTTAAGACGTGCTGCCATAGAATACAATATTCCAACTTTCACAACTATTCCCGGAGCAAAGGCAGCTATTAAGGCAATCAAAGCTTTGCAATGTAAGAAAATTGATGCTTACTCTCTACAAGAAATTCATAATTATTAAAATTTTACTCTATATTTTTTAGCTTTTCTCTTAATTGGTTAACTAAAGAATTTCTGCTAATTGAAAGTAAGTTGACGGTATCTTGATGCATCTTAAGTTGTGTCTCCGCAATTTGTAATACTTTTATAGATTGTTTTATTTCATTAGAAAGTTCATTTATTAAATATTTTTTCCCTTCAAAGGTTAAAACTGGATTAGAAGAATCATGTGTGTTTTCGCTCATTGGCTTACCTTTTATTAAATAAAATAGAGTTATATTTTTTTAATTAATTGTTTTTCACATAATTCTTTATAAATTCCAGATTTATTGATTAAATCAATATGTTTACCAACTTCAATAATTTCACCTTTATCGAAAACAACTATTTTATTGGCCTCTTGAGTAGTGGCTAATCTATGAGCAATTACAATAACAGTTCTATCTTTCATTGCTGTATTAAGTCCTTCTTGGACTTCAGATTCTGATTCTGCATCTAACGCACTTGTGGCCTCATCTAAAAGAAGAATTGATGGGTTCCCAATTATTGCTCTTGCAATTGCGATCCTTTGGATCTGACCCCCTGAGAAATTAGATCCTCTTTCAGTTATCTTAGTTTCATATTTGTCAGGAAGTTTTTGAATGAAGTTGTGAGCGTTTGCTTTTCTTGCTGATTCTACAACTTCTTCTTTGGTGAAATCTCTTCCCATTCTTATTACATCAATAATTTTTCCTGAAAATAAAAAAGGCTGTTGTTGTACTAATGCAATATTTTTTCTTAAATCTTTTGTATTTAATATTTTGAGATTTTTATCATCTATAAAAATGTCTCCATTATTTGGAGTTATAAATTTTAATATTAAAGCTAACATTGTACTTTTACCAGCGCCGGAAGCTCCAACGAAAGCTGTGACTTCACCTTTTTTAATTTCTAAATTGATATTTTTAAGAACTTGATTATCTTTTTTGTAAGCGAAATTAACTTGTTTGAAACTTATTTTACCATCAATATCGGAGATGCTTGTTAAATTTTCTTTATCATCTTCGATAGGTTCAAGATTTATGTTTTTCAACCTTTTTATTGATGCTTCTGCCTGTTTATAGTCATTAAAATTTGTGCTTATATGGCTTATTGGATCAATCAGCATTAATATTGCAGCGAAGAAACTACTAAATTCTTCGCTTGTTAGAAGGCCTAGATTGATTCTTGCAGCTCCTAAACCTAATATTGCTAATATTCCAAATGCTTCAACAAACCCGACTACTGGATGTTGAAATGCAAGTAATTTTAATGTTTTATATTTAGCTTTTTTATTTGCACTTAATCTTTTATAAAATCTATTCTCAATCCAACTTTCTGCAGCAAAAGCCCTTATCGTCGACATCCCATTTATAGATTCACCTATTAAACCAGCTAAATTACTTGTTGATTCTTGACTTTTTTCAGATGCTAATAAAACTCTTCTTCCAAAACTATTAACTGAAAGAATAATCAATGGTGCTAAAATTAAAGTTGATAATGTTAATGACCAATCTAAATAAAATATATAAAAAATAACTGCTATTAATTGTAAAGTACACGGAATAGTATCTTGAGCTGTTTTATAAATAACTTCGCTTACCCTATCAGCATCTTCTGTAAGTCTATATGTGATATCTCCTGCTGAAATCTTTTCAACAGAATTCATCTCTATTTTTTGAATTTTGCTAAATAAATTTCCTCTCATTACTTCACTTATTTCTAAAGATGGTTTTGCTATAAATACATCCTGTCCAAATTGAGCAATTTTCTGAACTAAAAATACAAATAACGATTTAATTATTATGCTAGTGACTTTTGAGAGGTCACTAGATCCAATCGCTGGGATTAAGTTTCCAGCAAAATAAGCTAACAAAGGCCAACAAGCTACATAAATAAGCATGCATATAAAACCTTTAATAAAGGTATTCGAATATGGTCTGACTGGAGGTATTACTCTCAAGATATTATATATTTAATTATTTATCCTACTTTATCAATATCTTTGGGTATAAAAAACAATGAAATTGGATCAATTCTTAAAATGGAAAAATTTGGTTTCTTCAGGTGGAGAAGCAAAAATTTTTATTAAGTCTGGTTCCGTTAAAGTTAATGGTGTAATAGAAACTAGGAGAGGAAGAAAATTAAATAAGGGAGATAAAGTTATATTTCTAAAAAATGAATTATTTTTCGAATAATTAACCTATTAAACTCAATTTATATTAATATAATTTTCTTGGAGATAGTATTTTGAGAAAATCTGTTATTGCTGGCAATTGGAAAATGCACATGACTTGTGCTGAGGCTAAGTCTTATTTAGAAGAGTTTATACCTTTAATAAAAAACATAAAAGATGATCGTAAAGTTGTTATTGCGCCACCTTTTACTGCTATTTCTACCTTTTCTGATCATTCTGATTTTGATTATTTAGATATTTCTAGTCAAAATATCCATTGGGAGGATGAAGGTGCATTTACTGCAGAAATTTCCCCCAAAATGCTTCTTGAACATGGCGTCTCATTTGCAATTGTTGGCCATAGTGAACCCAGGAAGTATTTTAGTGAAAGTGACGAACAAATTAATAAAAGAGCAGTTTTTGCTCAATCTAGTGGACTTACTCCTATAGTTTGTGTTGGAGAAACACTAGAACAAAGAGAGAGAGGAGAAGCTGTTAGAGTTATTACTAGACAGGTTGAACAAGGATTAGAAAATACAGACCCATCAAATTTAATTGTTGCCTATGAACCAATATGGGCTATTGGGACAGGTAAAACATGTGAGGCTATAGATGCTAACAATATATGTTCTTTGATTCGAAAATTAATAGGTTTTGATGATGTGATTATTCAATATGGAGGATCTGTCAAACCTAATAATATTGACGAAATCATGTCAATGAGTGATATAGATGGGGTGTTAGTTGGAGGAGCTTCATTAGATCCGAATAGTTTTGCGAGAATTGCAAATTATCAATAAGAAAAGTCCATGGCCAAAAGGCTGGGGCCAAAAAACTTCAATTATGGGAGTTATTAATTTAACTCCTGATTCATTTAGTGATGGTGGGGAATTAAACTCTTCAAAAAAAGTTTTAGACCAAGTAAATCATTTCTTGAGTAATGGTGTCGATGTTATTGATCTTGGTGCTCAAAGTACGAGACCTGGTGCTGAAGAAGTTGGATCTTGTATAGAAATAAAAAGATTGATCCCATATCTAAAATTAATAAAATCTGAATTTCCAGATGTTTTAATTTCTATTGATACTTTTAATTCTGAAGTGGCTTACGAAGCTCTTTTAAATGGTGCTAATTGGATAAATGATGTTACGGGAGGAAGAAGAGATATAAAAATTTTGGATGTTGTATCAAAATTCAACTGTCCATTCGTCATAACTCATAGTCGTGGTAATAGCCAAAATATGAATCAACTCTCTAATTACGAGAATGTATTGACTGATGTTAAGTGCTCGCTTGATAATTTAATAGAGAATGCTTTAGAGGCAAATATATCTGAAAGAAATATAATAGTGGATCCTGGAATTGGTTTTTCAAAGGATATCATTCATAATTTGGAAATCTTGAGAAACTTAGATGTATTTAAAAAATGGAATTTGCCAATTTTGATAGGTGCATCTAGGAAGAGATTTCTTGGGAAAATTTTGAATGAGAAAAATCCAAAAGAAAGGGATATAGGAACACTTGCAATAAGTTGTCTTTGTTCTCAATTTAATATTGATATTGTGAGAGTTCACAACGTCAAACTAAATTATCAAATCCTGAAAGTAGCTGATTGGATTTATAGAAAATAATAAATTTATTATTCTTTAACTCCCTCGATTTTATCCTCTACTTCTTGGTATAGTTCTTTCAACTGTTCTATATTCTCATCTGAAGTTTCCCAATATCCTCTTCCATTAACTTCTAGCAATGTTCCAACAATTCTTCTGAAACTATTAGGGTTAAGATCCATTAATCTTTTTCTCATCTCTTCGTCATTTATAAATGTTTCATTAGTTTCTTCATATACAAAATTATCTACTTGACCACTGGTCGCACTCCAACCAAGAGTGTAATTAAGTCTGTTAGAAAGTTCTCTAACTCCTTCGTAGCCAGATTTGAGCATACCTTCGTACCACTTAGGATTTAAAAGTTTTGTTCTTGAGTCTAATCTGATAGTTTCTCCAAGTGTCCTAACTTGAGCATTAGAAGTGGTTGTATCTGCTATGTAGCTACTTGGTTCTTTTCCGTCATCTCTTAAAGTCTTAATCAATTTTGTTGGATCTGAATCAAAATAATGACTTACATCTGTTAACGAAATCTCTGAAGAATCAAGGTTTTGAAATGTAACATCTGCTGTTTTCATTACTGACTCAAATACCTCTCTTTTTTGATTCATCTCACCTGGATTATCGGCATTAAAAGCATATGTTTTGCGTGATAAATACATTTCTTGTAATTCATTTTCTTCCTCCCATGTTGAATTTTCTACGGCTAAATTAACATTTGAACTGTAACTTCCACTTGCATTAGAGAATACTCTCGCTGAAGCTTCTCTGATAGATGAGCCTTCTTTTTCTGCTTGTTCTAGTGAATGTTTCCTTACAAAATTAGATTCCAAAGGTTCATCAGCTTCAGCAGCTAATTTGACTGCCTGATCTATTAATGCCATTTGATTGATAAATAAATCTCTAAATACTCCTGAACAGTTAACTACGACATCTATTCTTGGTCTACCTAATTCTTCTAAGGAGATTAATTCTAGTTTGTTTATTCTTCCAACAGAATCAGGTTTTGGTTTTACCCCAACAAACCATAAGATTTGGGCCAGTGATTCTCCATAAGTTTTGATATTGTCAGTTCCCCATAAAACACAAGCTATTGTTTCAGGCCAAGTTCCTTGCTCTTCCTTTTGTCTTTCGATTAATTTGTCAACAACAGACTTCGCTGCAGCTACTGCTGCTGTAGTTGGTATTGACTGAGGGTCAAGTGCATGGATATTTTTACCACTGGGCAAAACACCTGGATTTCTTATAGGGTCTCCGCCTGGTCCAGGTAAAACATAATTTCCATCTAGTGCTTTAATGAGGCTATCCATTTCTTTGTCTGCGCAGACCTGTTCCAGACAGAAAAGTAAGTAATCAAATAATTTATTTAATTCCTTCTGATTAACTTCATTAAATCCATTTAAATTGCAGACTCTTAGCCAAGGGGTAGGTAGATTTAGACCAAAGACCTTAAGTAAATCGAAAAGTTTGGAAAGAAGTGATTTTTCTAAATAAACTCTGCCCTCAACAATTTTTAAAGAGTTGACCATCGCAAAAATCGACTCTCTTGCTGTCTTTATGATTTTTTCATTTAATTCTACAAATTTAAGTTCACCCTTATTATTCCCATCATAAATTTCTTCAATAGTTCGACCGATTGATTCTGCTAGTAATCCAGGAAGAGATCTTAATCCTTCTTGTTCTCTCTCTAAAGATGCAATGTTTACAAGTGTTGCAACAGCTTCTTCTGCTGTTGGAGCTTCTCCAATAGTATGAAGACCGCAAGGTAACAATCTACTTTCAATTTCCATCAACTGTTTATAGACATTACCAACAAATAAATCTCTTTCATCTATTGAAAGTTCTTCTACGTCTTTTGAAGGAAGCTCTACATCTTTGTCAAGGTTACATTGTTTAGAAGTCTCAATTATTGCATTAACAATTTGAATACCCCTGCTATTTTCTCTTAATTGTTGGTAAGAACCAACTAGTTCACTTAGTTCTTTAAGTCCTTTGTAGAGTCCTGCATTTTCCGCTGGAGGAGTCAGATAACTAATAGTTGAAGCATATCCTCTTCTTTTCGCAATTGTTGCTTCAGATGGATTATTAGCAGCGTAGTAATACAAATTAGGCAATGATCCAATGAGAGAATCCGGATAGCAAGTTTCACTCATGCCCATCTGCTTCCCAGGCATAAATTCAAGTGAGCCGTGAGTTCCAAAATGAAGAACAGCGTCAGCCCCCCAGATTTTTTCTACATAAGTGTAATAAGCAGCAAAACCATGATGAGGACTAGCACTTCTTGAATAGAGCAATCTCATGGGATCACCTTCATAACCGAATGTAGGTTGAACTCCTATAAAAACATTTCCAAAATGTTTTCCATAGACAAGAAGATTTTGTCCGTCACTATTAAGGTTCCCAGGAGGTTTACCCCAATTCTCTTCAAGTCTTTGTGAATATGGTGTAAACTCTTCGTATTCTTTTACTGACATCCTATGAGCAATATTTAACTCGGGAGAGCCATCCATCGCTTCAGGGTTGTTAATTACTTTTTCCATTAATTCTTTTGAATTACTTGGAAGTTCGTCTATTTGATATCCTTTCGATTTCATTTCAAGAAGTACTCTGTAAATTGAACCGAAAACATTCAAGTATGCTGCCGTACCCACATTTCCTTTGTCTGGTGGAAAACTAAATACTGTGATGGCTAATTTTTTATCCTTTCTTTGTTTAACTCTTAAAGTTGACCATTTTATTGCTCTTTCAGCTATTACATCAACTCTATCTTGGAGCGTATGCGCCTTTCCTGTGGCATCATCACGACCTGAGAGAATAATAGGTTCAATAGCACCATCAAGCTCTGGAATTGCAATTTGAAGTGCTACTTGAACAGGGTGTAAACCTAGATCACTATCTTCCCATTCTTGTGTGGTTTGGAAGACTAATGGAAGTGCAACCATATACGGTCTGTTTAACCTTTTTAGGGCTTCAATAGCTTTAGGATGATCTTGTCTTGCTGGTCCACCAACTAGTGCAAATCCTGTTAGAGAGACAACTCCATCTACTATAGGTTTATCCTTATTTATGGAATCATAATAAAATTCATTAACTGGTTTAGAAAAATCTAGACCTCCGCAGAAAATAGGCAATACCCTGGCACCTCTGTATTCCAATTCTTGAATAACAGCAACGTAATGAGCATCATCTCCCGTAACGATATGACTCCTTTGAAGCACTAAACCTATTGTTGGAGTTTTGTCATCTTTAGGATTTATATCTTTCCTATTATTTTCCCAATTTTGATATTCTTTAAGACTTTCAAACATGCAAGGAGCAAGAGGATGCCAAATTCCTAAATCTGGGAATGTTTCAGGGTCTTGAATTTTGAATTCTTCTATTTGATCCTTTATGGTTTCTGAAACAGCATACTTTTCAGAAATCATCAACAAGAAATTTTTTAAGTTCTCAGTGGTACCACCTAACCAGTACTGAAAACTAAGAATAAATGTTCTAGCATCTTGAGCTTTTTCTACTGGAAGATATTTAAGTATTGAAGGTAGTGTATTTAATAACTTCAACATTGAATCTTGGAAACTTGCTCCATCAGATTCTTTTTTCTTTTTAATTAAATCTCCAATAATACTTTTAGATTGACCGAGTTGGGCCATACTAAATGAACCTAACTTATTTAATCTCATTACCTCTGGCATGGAGGGAAAAACTATTGATGCTTTAAGTTTGTCTTTATATGGAGATACTGCATCAACCACTTTTTGAGCAAGGTCTTCAATAAAAATTAGAGAAGCGACGAATATTTCTGCATTAGCTATATCTTTTTTAAAATCTTCAAAATTACTATCATTTCTAAGTTCTTCGATGAGATAGCCACTAAGGTCTATACCTATTGGCCCATTCATTTCATTTATTGATTTTGCAGCTTCCGTTAAGGAATTTTGGTATTGTGGCTCAAGGACAACATAAACTGCTTTTATTACAATTTTGTGTTTGTTATCCTCAACAGGAGATACTCTGCGGTTTGCTGAGCGGACCTGCGTAAACATTGGTTTTATTTAAGTATTTCTACCAGCCTACGAATGAAAAGACGTTATTGTGTGCAATATAAATAGCGTGTAACAACCTTTTAAAAAAAAATTTTTAAAAAAATGATTGAAAATTCTAAAAAACCCATACCAGTACTAGTATCCGGAGCTTTAGGCAGAATGGGTAGCGAAGTTGTTAGTACTGTATTAAATTCTACAGATTGTGAACTTGTTGCAGCAATAGATATAAATGAAAAGAACAATGGCTCAAATATTTCTGAATTATTGAAGGTAAAAAATTGTGATGTTTTTGTTTCAAATGATTTTGAAGGAACTTTATGTTCTGTTAGTCAAAATTATAGAAATGAAAAAATCAAACCTGTGCTGGTTGATTTTACTCATCCTGATTCTGTATATGAAAATACCAGATCGTCTATTGCATATGGTGTATCCCCAGTAGTAGGAACTACAGGTCTAAGCCCTTCGCAAATACAAGATTTGTCTGTTTTTGCTCAAAAAGCATCGGTTGGTTGCGCAATAATTCCCAATTTTTCAGTAGGTATGGTTCTTCTTCAGCAGGCGGCATCGGTAGCTGCAAGGTTTTATGAGAATATTGAATTAATAGAGATGCATCATAATCAAAAAGCTGATTCTCCTAGTGGGACGTGTATAAAAACTGCAGAAATGATTGAAGAATATCCAAAGAAATTTAATCAGAATTTAGTAAAGGAATCTGAGTCATTGAAAGGTGTACGGGGTGGGCTAAGAGATTCAGGAATTAATATACATTCTGTACGATTACCAGGATTACTAGCTCATCAGTTAGTAATTATGGGATCTCCAGGTGAAACCTACACAATTAAGCATGACACTATTGATAGAAAGGCCTACATGCCAGGAGTTTTACAGGCTATTAAAAAAATTGGTAATTATGAAACTTTAGTTTATGGACTTGAAAAATTGATTTTTTAAAATGTTAATTCCAATTAATTCAAGTCAAATTTCAAAACTTATTCCTGCAGTTGGTACAGGAAGTCAATTTAAGTACGCGTTGGGGAATCCGAGAAAAATTCTTCAAAGAGTAATAGTTTCTTCAATTGGTGGATTTATCTCATTAATTATTAGTTCGACTGGAGATCAAACTAATAATTTCTGGTTATTCCTATGTGTAGGTTTCTTTTTGTATATCATTTGGGGCCCAATTCTTGAATCAAGTAGAAAAAATTTGCAATTAAGAAAATATAAATTTTTTTCTATATTTGATGGCTATATATCAGATATCTATAAAACAGAGAAGATTGAAAGTTCAAGAGAACAATCTAATAGGCAAGGTCGATTAGAAGTTATAGAAAACAAAAGGACTTGGTTAGTACTTGAATTAGAAGATGAAGATGGTTATTTGGAAAAATTAAGTTTTCCTATGGAAAATAAGCACAGTCAAATTAGGGTGGGTTCGAGTATTAGGTGTTTAATAACATCTGATAACCGTAATTTTGACAGAGATTTTTATTTGACCGATGCTTGGCTTCCTGAAATTAACTTATGGGTTGGTGAGTATCCCTATTTATTAAGACCAGCATTTGAGGAAATTTGCTATATTTATTTGAATAGATAGTTTGATGTTTATATATTCTGATGAAAAATAAATTCAATTTTAAAATTGTTGGGTCAGGTCCCACAGGTTTATTACTTTCAATTGCACTTTCAAAATTTGATTGCAATATTTTTTTAACTGATTTATTAACAAAAGATAGATTAATTGATAAAGATAAAACTTATGCAATTACTCACTCAACAAGAAAAATCTTGTCTAAATTCAGACTTTGGGAAAAATTAGAACCATTTTTATATGGCTTTGATACACTTTCAATTTCAGATAGCGTAACTTCTGCTTTTACCAATTTATCAACCTCTGACTTAGATGATGATATTAGTTCTGCTAAAAATATTGGCTGGGTAATTAAACATTCGGATCTCATGAACGTATTTTTTCAAGAGATTGATAATTATGAAAATATTTTTTTTATGTCACCACAGAGATTGTCACTTAAAAAAATATTATTCGATTATCAATTTTTTTCAACAGGAGCAAACTCACTTGATAAAAGAAGCTTAGATTTTGTTGATATAAAAAAATCTTATAATCAGTCTTGTTTAACTTTTAAAGTTTCTCTTAGAGGTCATTGTGAAAAGCGCGCTTATGAAATTTTTAGAAAAGAAGGCCCCCTTGCATTATTACCTTTAGAAAAAAACTTATATCAAGTAATTTGGACTTCCAGTACATTAAAGGCAATTGAAAGGTTAAACTCCGATAAGAATTTTTTAATGGATAATTTATCAACTATTTTGCCAGATGAATTTAAGTTGGATCAAATAGTTGGCGAATTCAATATTTTTCCTGTTTCATTAT
Organism: uncultured Prochlorococcus sp.; assembly: GCA_902591275.1. GTDB lineage: Bacteria > Cyanobacteriota > Cyanobacteriia > PCC-6307 > Cyanobiaceae > Prochlorococcus_A. The sequence goes on from CACJAC010000010.1 coordinate 22,276, forward strand.
CCTTAAATTTACCAGTTTTAAATTTTAAAAAATTAGTTTTTGTAGGAGATGCATTTCATACATTTCATCCTGTTGGTGGTCAAGGTCTAAATATTTGTTGGAGAGATGTAAATACTATTTATGATCTTTTTAATAAAAATACTGCTATTACTAAAATGCAATTGATATTATTTAAATTTAATTATTTTTCAAGTAGGATTTTAGATATTATCGTTACCATTTTCATAACTGACACATTGATATCAATTTTTGCTAATGGAAACGTTTTTTTATTTCCAATAAGGAAGTTTTCATTTTTAATGTTAAATAAATTTCTTTTTACAAAAAAATTAGTCCTAAATCAAATGACTAAATCTCTCATTTACTCAAGTATTAAATAGAATTAATGAATAATTATGTATCCAGAGAAATGATAATTTATTTATTTAATGTATTAGGTTTAGATGAAACTACTATTGAACTTGGTATAAAATTATCTATAAAAAATAACACTCCATTACCAATACTATTATGGAGTTATGGAATGCTAACTATTGAAGAACTAGATAAGTTATATTCATTTTTATTTCAAAAAATGGATTAATTATTCTGTTATAATTTGTTCATATTTTATAAAGAACAATTACAGTTTTAACTAGGGTAAATCAGGTATCAAGAAAATCTATAGAGAAGCTTGATTTATTATTATTAATACTAGAAACTATTGACTTAAATGGTATCCAGTCAATTTACGCCTTATCAAATAGACTTAATCTAAATAATGTTTTACCAAATAAAGTTACTATTTGGAAATTGAGGAATAATAATCCATTGAGAAAATCTTATGTTACTAACAATATTAAACTTAACGAATTCGATGCCTTAATTAGAATTACAGTTGAAATGTCAAAATATTTATATCCTTATATCAGAGAGATACTGAAATCTAAAGAAGATTTTGAAGATAATTCAGTTATTTGGAATGATTTTAATAAGAGATTTATTGAGTTGATTAAAGAGAGATTTAATATTGAAAGTGTGAGAGTGAAAAAGCTTTTAAATCAAGCTGAAAATGATGAGATTATTATAAAATATTTGCTCACTTTATCTTTTTGCATTTCAAATCGGGGTTACCAAAAATTGAAAAATTTTTTATACGATTTTTAATATGATGCAAAATAAATTGTCATTTCATCAGTCTTCAGCAAGTCTTGAAATTATTGGATTGCCAGATTATTCCAATAATGAAAATAAAGATCAAATTTCTATAATTTCTCAATGGAAATTAACCATAGTTGATAAACCACTTATTGAAGGCAAAATTGAACATTTAGGGCCTATTATGGATGCTTTTTATATTTATTCAAATCTTTTAATAAAAAACGAAATACCAATATACAAGTCTAAATTAATTGATATAAAAGCCGATAATCTCCACATACACAATATTGTTCTCAAGAGCTCTAAACCAAATGTAAAGCCTTTAGTTTTAAAGATTGGTAATTCATTGCTTTCAGATACAATAAATTGTTTTGATCAGTTAAATGAATCGCCAAATGTAAGAATTAAAACTTATGTACCTAAAAACATTCCTCAAAAATTAAGATTTGGGTTAAATAAAAAAGCGAAATTTTTCAATTTCTTTATCACACCGTTTATTGCAATTTGCACTTTAATTCTATTCTCTTCTTCTTTTATTTATTTTGGTAATCCCTTTGAAAATATAGAAAAAAAAGAACTAATAAATCCAGATTAAAAAGCCATTAGCATCTTAAATACAAACACGATACTATGGGTTAATTTAATTTCAGAGTAATTATTAATTTATTCTTATAGCATTGATGTATGGCAGATTTAAACATCCCAAATTTGAATCTTAATTCTGAAAAATATATTTTAAAAAAAAAATTAAGTTTAAGAAGAAAATCTAAAAAAAGATTATTTACTGAATCTTTTTTTTTATTTATTTTGAGTGTTTTATTAGTTTATATAAATTATTTAATTCCTAATAAAAGTTTGCTGCTACAAAATCTACCCACTACTATTAATAAATCCTTTTTATTAATATTTAACCTCTTTACATATCTCTATGAAATATTTTTGGTAGTTTTTATTTTTGTCTCTTCTTTTATTTCTTGTATTTTAATGGTAGGTTCTTTATATAGGTTATTAAGGATCTCTAAAAGAGAGTCAAAACAAATTACTTATAAATAATTTAAATAGGTTGCATTAGGCCGCCACTTCCTGAATCAGAATCGTCATCATCATTTTCTGTTTCAACTCCTAATAGAGCGTAAATACCAAGGGCTATTGACGAAATAATAATTGATAATGGTAAAATCGAGTTTTGAATTCCGACGTCTATATATTCACCCATAATATAAAAAATTTTTATAAACCTAACCGAAATCAAACTGATTCGCGGATTTTAAATAATTATTTAATAATTTATTCTTTTTTAATAAGTTCTTTATCGAAATTATTTATTTCTCTTTCAAAAGAACCGAACCAGAACATTAGTTGATCAATTTGATTTTGAATTTCAGTTGCACCTAAACCCCTTATAGTGATGGTTGATAACTGTTCGCCTTCATTAAAATTAAATTTATTTTGAACACTACTTGCTAAAGAATTTTTAAGAATCTTAAAAGTTGAATTTTTTAATTTTGTCTCTATAAGGATGTTTGGCTTTTTGAGCTTGATCTTACTAAAACCACATTTTTTAGCGAGTAATTTTAGTCTCATTATCATAATTAAGGACTCAACAGGTTTGGGGAAGTTTCCATATCTATTCACCCAGTCTGTAGCCAATTCAGTTAATTCATCATTATTTGAACATTCAGTAGCAGATTTGTACGCCTCAAGCTTCTCTTCTCTGTTTAATATCCATGTTGCAGGTATAAATGCATTTATTGGTAGATCAATTTGAGTGTCGTTAACTTCAGGTATTTCTTGCCCACTGATTTCTGAAATAGCCTCATGGAGCATCTCTATATATAAATCATAACCAATAGCATTAACCTTTCCACTTTGTTCTTCTCCTAGTAAACTACCAACACCTCTTATTTCCATATCTTTCATTGCAAGTTGGTATCCACTTCCTAGTTCTGAGAAGTCTTTTATCGCTTTCAATCTTTGTTTTGCAGCATCATTAATTTTATTTATATTTGGATAAAATAACCAGGCATGTGCTTGTACACCGCTTCTGCCAACTCTTCCTCTAAGTTGATAAAGTTGTGAAAGGCCAAATTTGTGAGAATCTTCAATAATTATTGTATTTACTTTAGGGATGTCTAATCCACTTTCAATTATGGTTGTGCATATCATTAAATCTACTTCTCCATTATTAAAAGCAATCATCGCATTTTCTAGCTCTGTTTCGTTCATTTGCCCATGAGCAACTATAAACTTTAAGCTGGGAAACATATTTTTTAATTTATTTATAGCTTGATCAATATCAGAAATTCTTGGAAGTACATAAAAAATTTGACCTCCCCTATCAAGTTCTTGATTAATAGCAGTTCTAATAACATCCATATCTATTTCAGATAAATATGTTTTTATTGATCTTCGTGATGGAGGAGGTGTATTTAATAAGCTCATTTGTCTTAGTCCAGATAAGCTCATATAAAGAGTTCTTGGAATTGGAGTTGCCGAGAGCGTTAAAACGTCAATGTTGGTTTTGATTTTTTTAATTTTCTCCTTTTGTCTTACTCCAAATCTTTGTTCTTCATCAATAACAAGAAGTCCTAAGTTTTTAATTTCTATTTCTTTTCCTAAAATTTGGTGCGTTGCTACAACTAAATCAATTTTGTTATTTTTCAAACCTGCGTAGATTTTCTTTCTTTCATTAACGGTTTTGAATCTATTGAGTAATGACACTTTTATTGGGTAAGGCGAAAATCTATTATTTATTGTTCTCCAATGTTGCTGAGCTAGGATTGTTGTAGGTGCTAGTAATATTACCTGTTTGCCTGATGTAATAGCCTTAAAAATAGCCCGAACAGCTACTTCTGTTTTGCCAAATCCTACATCTCCACAAACTAATCTGTCCATTGGCTTATCGCTTTCCATATCAGATTTTATTTCTTCTACTGCAGTAATTTGATCAGGTGTTGGTTGATAAGGGAATGATTCCTCTAATTCAACTTGCCAAGGACCATCTTCTGGATAAATGTATCCCTTTAATTTTTCTCTCTTTGCATATAGTTTTAAAATATCGACTGCAACTTTTTTGATTTGTTTTTTATTTTTCTCTTTTATTCTTTCCCATTCTGTTCCTCCTAATTTATTTATTTTTGGCTTTATTTTTCCACTTGATCTATACCTGTTAACACTACCAAGTTGATCAGCGGCAACACTTATCTTTCCGTCCTGATACTGAATGACTAAATAGTCTCTTGAATCTCCAGTTATATTTATTTTTTCTATTTTTAAAAATTTTCCAATTCCATGATTTTTATGAACTATAAAATCACCGGGACTAATCTTATTTACATTTATATTTGAATTTACACTTCTTTTTTTTCTTCTTATGAATACATTATTAAAAAGAGATTGTTGTGAAAATAATTCTTTATCTGTTATCAGGAAAACCTTCCATATAGGAAGATAAAAACCCTCGATTTCATAATTGTTTTTATTTTTTAAAATTAAAGGAGTTGAATTGTTAATTGACTTAAATGCTGCATCAATATCATTAGGATTGTTTAAGAAGTTTGCATTACATTCGTGCTCAAAAAGTAAAGTCCTAGTTCTCAATGGCTGAGCTGATAATATCCATACTTTTTCATTATTTTTTATATTTTTATTTATATCATTGGATAATTTCCCTATATTTTTAGAATATGAATTTAATCTTTTATCGTTTAACAAAAACCTATTATCAAGATTGACTTTAGATTCAAATTCATAAAATTTTATTAAATTAAAATTTTGTAGTGAATTTAATATTTCGTCAAACTTTAAATGTAAATTAGGTTTGGCCTCTAAATTAATGGCATTATTTTTAAGGTTCTCATTTAATTCATATGCACAATTATCAAAATTACTTTCTGAATCTAGATACCAATTATTTGCAAATTTCTTACAATCTTCTAATTCATCAATTACAAGAATTGTTTCCCTATCTATAAAATCTATTATATTGGATGGTTTATTTTCAATTATTCCTAAATAACGATCAAGATTATTTTTATTTATATCTTCTGAATTAAAAATACTGTTCTTAGATAGATTATTTAACTTATCTTTGATCAGCAAATCAAATCCAGCCAGTATTATTTCAATATTATTGATACTTTCTAATGTTTTCTGTGTATAAGGATCATATTCTCTTATTTTCTCAATTACATTATCAAAAAATTCTAATCTTATAGGAAACTCATTATTGACAGGATAAATATCTATTATTTCCCCTCTCCTACTCCAGAAACCTTCTGTTGAAGTTACATTATCCTTCGTATAACCCAGCAAGGTAAGTTTATTTGCTAATTCTTGAATCTCTATTTGAACACCTTTTTGCAAATCTAATTTTTTTTCAATTAATAAATTTTTATTTATTAGATGAGGTTGTAGTGATCTCTCAGTTGATATCACAATATTAAGTTCATTTTTCTCTTTTTTTATTAATTTAGATAAAACAGTAAGTTGACTAAATTCAATCTCTTTGGATTTATTAATTGAGGCGTATGGTAAATGTTCTGTTGGAGGATAATATAAAACTGCTTTATCATTTATACTCTCAAAATAACCTATCCATTTGTAGGCAATTTCTACATTAGGACAAATTAATAATATATTTTTTTCTTCTTTTTTTGCAATGCTATCTAAGATTATTGATTTTGCATATCTACTTGAACCAACAATATTTAATTCATTATTATTTGAAATTCTTTTTATTAATTCAGAAGTAATTTGTGAGTTCGAAATATAATCAACTAAAGTATTTAAACTCATTTATAGTTATCAATCTTGATTACAAATATCCGATCCATTATATTAGATTTTATACTGATTGTGAATAATATTTGATGGATTCAGCTGCAATAAATTCTTTTATACCCACACTAGATCAAGTGGATAGTTGGTACGAAATCTTTACACTTTTACCAATATTAGTTGCTCTAGAATTATTATTATCGGCAGATAATGCTGTCGCACTAGCTTCTCTTACTAAATCCCTCGACAGTTCAGAATTAAGGTCAAGAGCCTTAAATATTGGCATAACAATATCTTTATTATTTAGGATTATTCTGATCATATTATCTAATGTTCTTCTAAAGTTTATTCTTATTAGAGTTTTTGCTGGGTTTTATTTAATATACTTATTCTTCTTAAATGTTTTTTTTAATTCAGATATAGAAAACATTGAAAATGGGACAAATAATAACAAAAATAATTTTAGGTTCTTAAGGGTTGTAGCGCTTCTTTCAATTACTGATTTTGCTTTTTCCATAGATAGTATCACTACTGCAGTAGCTATCAGTGATCAATACATATTAATTATATTTGGAGCAGTGATTGGAGTATTAGCCTTAAGATTTACATCGGGGATTTTTCTAAAACTTCTGGATATATTTTCTAGATTAGAAAAAGCCGGTTACGTAGCAATTTTAATAGTTGGGATTAAACTTTTACTAAATACTTTAATTAAAGAATCTATTCTTCCAGACTATTATTTTTATTTTTTGATTCTTTTTGCTTTCATTTGGGGATTCTCTAAAAAAGAATCTATAACTTAATCTGAGAGATATTCACCTACTGATGGCTTTAGCTGTTGTATCAATTGATTTTTTCTAGAAATGTTTTTGCCTTCAAGTTTTGCTTCTAACAAAATAATCGGTTCAGTTTTAGTTGAAATTATTATTCCTTCATTTTCTATTACAGCAAGAATAATACCTGGTCTTGAATAATTGCTCATGAAAAGGTATTTTTCATTTTCAATTTCATCACTATTCAAAACTTTGATTTTAAGTATTTTTAAGTTCTTACCTCTAAAAGTTGTATTAGCTCGTGGGTATAATCCTTTTATTTTTTGAGAAATTTCAATTGCCTCATTACCCCAATCAACTCTAAAGTCTGATTTTTCAATCATTCTTGCGTGAGTAATTTCTCTTCCCAGTGAATTTTGTTTTTTTAATTGAGAATTAGTATTTTTATAAATATTTTCTTCGAGTAGTGATGTGGCATTTAAAAATAATTTTGCAGATAAAATACTAAGTTTTTCAGATAGTGTATATAAATTATCGTTATTACCAATTTTAATTTTTTCTTCCAATAATAAGTCGCCAGTATCTAGCCCCTCATCCATTTTCATAATTCCTACACCAGTAAATTCATCACCTTTTATTAGTGACCATTGGATTGGGGCTGCACCACGCCATCTTGGAAGTAATGAAGCATGTGCGTTCCAACATCCAAATTTTGGGATTTCCAATATCTCTTTGGGTAATATTTTCCCGTAAGCTATAACAATAAATAAATCGCAAGATAGTGATTTAAGTTCATTTATAAAATGTATATTGTTCCTGATTTTTGCTGGAGTATAAATTTTTATAGATTCTTGCTCGGCAAAGCTTTTAACAGGTGAGGATATTAATTTATTTCCCCTAGATCTTTTCTTATCGGGTTGGCTAACCACTCCAATTACCTCGTGATTAGATTTAATAAAAATATCAAGGCTCGCAATTGAATATTCAGGTGTTCCCCAGAATATAATTCTCACTTGTCACCAGTTATTGATAATTCATGTACCCATATATGTGGAGAAATTCCACTTGTTGTTACTTCCTGGTTTGATTCAATATTTACTATATTCTTCAAAAGATATTTGATATCCCCCGCTACAGTTGCAGATTCTATTGAGATTTTTTTACCATTTTTATAGAGCCATCCATCAAATGGAAGAGAGAATGAACCTTGACTTGCTCTGACACCTGCATGGATTGCATTTAATTCTTCAATATAAACAAATTCTCCCTCATAAGTAGAGTGATCTAATGATGTTTTTAGATCTGAGTTTTCCTCTGATTTCTCAACTACTATCCAATCAGGAGATACTGAGACTTTTGATCCTAGTCCAGCGTGTCCTGTGGGGATTGTTTTAAATATTCTTGCAGTTGATTCAGAATGTATAAAATTTTCGAGTCTCCCTTTGTTAATTAAACATAGTCTTTTGGTAGGAGTTCCCTCTCCATCAAATGGTGATGAAGAAATATTCTTTTCGTGAAGACCATCATCATAAATATTGAGTGCTTTTGTAGAAAGATTCTCTCCAATAGAATTTTTATTAGATAAGCTAACACCATCTAAAATGCTTCTAGCATTAAACATTGAGCTGAAGGCATTAATGATCGTTAAAAAAGACTCTGGGGAAAAACATATTAAATATTTATCAGTTTTAATAGATGAATAATTTAAATGAGAAATTGTTTTATTAGAAGCGTCTTTGATACACGACTCTATATCTATATCTTCAACTCCATATCCAAGTTTTACAGAACCCGAGCTACGAGGTTTCTTATTTTTCTCTTCTGCTCTTGCATATAAATAAAGTGTAGCTTGACTTTTGGTATAACTCCGAAAGGCACCATCACTATTTGCATAAACTCTCTCATAAAAACTCTCAGATAGACCATTATACGGAACAGATTTTATGGAATCATGGCTTTCTAATAGTTTTACTTCGGCTTCTCTTAAAAGAGTAAGTAATTTTTTTATTCCAACAGGATTTCTTTTTTTTGAGTCATTAACTTCAATAGGATCCTTGGCTAGTGGTGAGAATTCTGTTCTTTCATTCTTATTGCCAAAATCTGATGCAATATTTGCTTGATTTAGAGCTTTTTTAATACCAGATTCACTGATATCACTAGTTGTTGTAATGCCAACTAAATTAGATTCGTTCCAAACTCTTATAGTTAAAATTTGCTTTTGTGATGCCTTAAGTTGTTTAGCCTCACCTTTATCAACTTGCACAGAATAATCATTAGAAAAGCTAGCACCATAATCCCATTTTTTAAGATTTAGAGAATCTGCTGCTTCAGAGATTTGAATAGTTATTTCTTTTGAATTCATATCCTATCTTCCGCCAACAGTGATTGAATCAACCTTGATATGTGGTTGGCCAACAGTTACGTTGACACTTCCACTGATAGATCCACAAAATCCAGGAGCTAATTCGAGGTCATTTCCGCACATTGATATTTTTGGCATAACTTCTTTAGCCTCACCAATCAAAGTTGCTCCCTTTACTGGATTAGTTAATTTTCCATTTTTAATAAGATATCCTTCTTCTACTGCAAAATTAAATTGTCCTGTAGCACCTACGCTGCCTCCACCCATTGATTTGCAGTAAAGACCATCACTAATACTATTGATTAAATCTTCTTTCGAGTGCTCACCTTTGGCTATATAAGTATTTCTCATTCGTGAAGCTGCAGCAAAAGAATAATTTTGTCTTCTTCCACTTCCTGTTCTTTTATGGCCAGTTCTTAATTCACCTGCCCTGTCGGATATGAATTTTTTTAAAATTCCATCTTTTATAAGAACTGATTTTTCGGGTTCCATACCTTCATCATCTACTGATAATGAACCAAAGGATCCTTCTGAAATTCCTTCATCAATTGCTGTTACAGATTCATGTGCAATTTTTTCATTCAATTTATTCTCAAACGGTGTTGTTCCTCTTTCTATTTGAGTCGTCTCAAGTAAATGACCGCAGGCTTCGTGGAATATAACGCCACCAAATTTATTAGCTAATACAACAGGCATTTGTCCCGCATCGACATAATCTGCATACAACATGTTCATTGAGCTTTCAAATACATCATTAGCTGCTTTTTCGTGATCCCATAATCTGAATTCATGAGGCATTCCTGACGATCCAAATCTTCTACTTCCACTAGATCTATATTGGGCATCACTAGCAATCACGTTGAGTCCAACTGTTTGATGCAACCTAATATCTGAGACATAGGTTCCATCGCTGGAGGCTATAATTACTTCCTGCAGACTTCTTGAATAACTTCCTTTTCTAGTTATTATTTTATTATTTTTTTTAAGAGATTTTGTGCTTACCAATAGTTTTTCACTTATCTCATGTATGGATGGGACTTCATTAATCCATTTTTTCTTAGATAAACTATAGTCCCTATGTTTATCTAGACCCTTAAATACTTCTATTTTTTTATTATCTGTTATGTCTAACATCTCAATAGCCTGGGATACCGACCTCATCAAGCCATTCTTTGTCAAATCATTTGTACTTACAAATCCATCCTTTTTATCTTTGAAGATTCTAATACCAGCACCCCTTCCAAATGATGGGCTTACACTTGTAATGAAATCCTCTTCAGCTAAAACGCTTGAGTTGTCAGTATTCTCTATAAATATTTCTACAAAATCAGCCCCAAGTCCCATCCCATAGAAAATAATTTCTTCTAATAAATCTTTATTGCAACTACCAAAAATGATTTCATTTGATTTGATTTGTGACGAAAGCATATGACTTTATAAATCTTCTCTGAATAAAAGATTATCTAATCGAAGGTTGGAAATCTTTGCTATCAAGAGGTTTTAATAAGTATAGTCTTAATAACTGGTAACCGTTTGATAAATATTTAGGTAATTTTTTAAGAGTTTTAGATACTTTATTTTCATCACTGCTTGTGATATCGAAAAGAACCCTATTATTCTCTACTATTTTATCTAATCTTCCATAAAAAGATTTATCATAAACGTCCATTACTACAGGGAATACTCTAGCTGCCGTTTCATTTGTTTTATTGATAACAAACTGGTCGTAATCTTTGGCATCTAAACCTAGTGAACTGTAGAAATCTTTTTTAATTCCCAAATCCCTTGCATACATAGTTGCAAATACAGCTAGTAGAAAAAACCTAGACCATAATTTGGATGTTAATGGAAGATTATTTAAAAAATATCTAAATCTATGGAAGTAGTCAAATAGTGGGTGTGTAAAGGTAGAACCGCCAATGGTAATTTTTTGACTTAAAGATTTAACAGTACGAGGCTGTGCTTTCATCAGTGCATCAAAGAAATCCCCATGTCTATTTTCATCCTGACACCAATTTTCGAAATAATTAAATAGTGGAAAAATTTTGCTATCTGGATTTTTTTCAAGATGCCTATAAATTGCAATGTATCTCCAATAGCCTATTTTTTCAGATAAATAAGTAGCGTAAAAAATACTTCTTGGTGGGAAATAGGTGTAATCCTTGTTTGCTGTTAAAAAACCTAAATCTAACTGTAATCCAAAATCACTCATAGATTTATTCAAGAAACCTGCATGTCTAGCTTCATCTCTAGCCATATGGGCAAAACATTCAGCAAGAAGAGGGTTTTTGTCTTTAATCCTTTTGCTGAGTTCCTTGTAAAGTAAAAAACCTGAAAATTCTGAAGTACAACTTCCTTCGAGAAAATCAACAAAAAGCTCTCTTGTCTCAGAATCTAATTTTTCTGCAGCCCCTTCAAATTCACTATTTCTTACAAAATGATGTCTATTGTAATCTTTCCTAAATTCCTCACATATAGCTTCCAGTTCCTCCTCGTTTATTGATAAATCCATATTTTCCATAGCCTCAAAGTCTGTTGTATAGAATCTTGGGGACAAAATTGTATCTTTTGCTGGTATCTTTCCATTATTAATATCTTTTTTATTCTTTGATTCAACAGTTGATTGAGTCATTTTTATTAGGTTTATTAATACTATTATTTACTATGAATTGTATTTTCGAGGGAAAAGTTAACTTGGTGTTATTGTTTTTCTAATTAACTCCTATTAACTTTTGCCCATTCAATCTTTGAAGTACTCTTGAAATTATTAATTTTAGGGTAATTCTTTTTTCGTCAATAAGAAAAGATTCAATAATACTGGGCTTTTGATTAGGTTTTGATAAAGAAATACTTTTTAATGAACTAATATCATCTTTCTCAAAGGATAACCAAAAGTTACATGTATCTTTAATTTCACAATTTATGACCCAACATTTATCCCCAGCAATTGGTCTATTTGTGTTAGTAAGGTTAATATTGATTATTTCTAATCCTCTTTGATTAATTTCCTCAGTAAGTGAAGGGATTAGGTGTATGTTAATAAATTCTTGGAAAGGCTTTTTCTCTACTGGGAGTTCTTTTTTTGGTTTTGTTATAGGTTTTTCGGGAGTATTAATTTCATTTTTTTTGACAACTTTAGTAGCAGAATCAACATTATTTATATCCATATTGATAACTTTTTCCGATTTAAGCCCCTTTATTTCTTCAGAGTTTGATTTATTAGTATTGTCAGATGTTTCTTTATTTACTTCATTATTTTTGTCTAAATTTTCTTCCATAAAAAAAACTATTTATTCCATTATAAATTAAAAAAACATTTTTTAATTAATTTATTTTTCTACCAATCATTATCAGCATTATCCCAATCATCTTTAAAATCTTGATTTGAATAACTTTGATCTTTTTTTAAATTATTATCGTTCATATTTTTGACTACTCTGTAATTAACAGAAATTGTTGGTTGAGTTTCTCTAATATCCCTTTGTGGAGGCATCTCAACGTTTGGTTCCATTTCTTCCTCAGTATTATTAAATACAAAATCATCTTCAACATTTTCGAAAGTTTTTTTTCTGAAACTATTACTAGTAATTGTTGTATTCAATAAAGTGCTGACAAATAAACCAGAAATAAACGAAATACTGATTAACTTACCTATACTTACTTCTTGTAGAGTCCATTTAAAGTATCTCAATGAAGTCTTCTGATTATTATTTGTATATAATAAAATTTGAAAAATTATTATTAAAAATAGAGTTAAAAGTAAATATTTTTTCTTAAACATAATTGTAAAAAGTTATCTTAAATTTTTTTGGTTAATATTTCCATAATATATTTTTTGAAAATTTATTTATGTTAACTCTAAATCAATTTGATATTTAAGAATATCGACTTTTATTATTTTTACTTCTATTGCATCTCCAACTTTATATGATTTTTTAGATTTTCTTCCAATCAATAGATTTTGCCTTGACCTGTATTCATACCAATCATTATTAAGAGTGCTTACGTGTACTAAACCCTCAACATTTAATTCTGATATCTCAACAAAGAAACCATATGTTTGCACTGATAAAATAAACCCACTATAAATATTACCTAGTAATTTTTCTGCTTTTCTTACTTTTTTTATAGTTATCATATTAGATTTATATTGGTTAACTTTGTACTTAAATTCATTAAGTTTATCTATCATAAACTTGTTAAATAATATTTCTAGATTTTTTGAAATTGATGAATTAAATATATCCCAATTTACTAGGTCTAATGAATTACTTTCCGATATATTGATTGCCTCGATATTATTTTTCTTTGATTTCTTACCATTTATTATCATATTAAAAATACAGTACTGGTTAATAAGATTAGTGAAGTCAAATCCAGGAATTGTCCATGGAGAAATAAATAATTTTTCTGATTCATCATTATCATGATCTTTAGATATCAACCTTATTTCATTGTCCTTAAATTCATTAATTAGAAGTTTATGTAAGATTCTTTTTTTATTATCGTCGTCACATAATCTTATTACTTGACTAAATGTCAAATTGCCATCTTCATTAAGCTCTACACCATTATCAATAAATTCTGAATATTTGATTATTTCATTAGCATTGACGTAATCTATTCCATTTGAGATGTATCCTGCGCTTTTTAAGCCATATTTATTTGAATGTTTGAACCATATTAAATTAGCTTCATATAGTATTGGTGAAAGGTAAGTTTGGCAATCTTCTTTATTTAATGATTCAAAATATCCTTTTGAATATTCAGCTGGATTGTGAATAAAAAATTCTTCTAGTGCTTCAATCTTATTCAGTGGCGCAGGAATTTCTACCTTACCCTCCAAAAGATGGTTTTCTCTGAACGAACATGAAATTTCTAGTATTTTATCTAAATCGTCGACATATTCCTTTATAGGTTTTAATAACCGAGAGGTTATTCTTGATTTGCTTTTTCTAGATAGAAGCGCGTCAGTATGATCACTTCCAACAATAAGAGAGCATTTTACTAAAGTAAGATGAAATGACCAATCAATTATTTCATTATCACTATTTAAATTGACACAGAGGCTTATTGCTTCATTCTTCTCACCAAATTTAAATTCAGAATCATTTCTTATGGCTTCACCAAGGTAATTTTGCCAATCATTTAATAAAGGTAATGATTCAAAGCCTTTGAATAATATTTCTAGAGATTTTTTACTATTTAGATCTATTCTTTCTGCAAGATTATTTGTATGTATCCATAATTTAGTATTTTTATTTTTTCCCTGCTCTATTTGGATCATTGGGATCATTGGAGAATTATTAGAATTCCAACTTTTGAATAAATAAGAGTTTTTATCTGTAAGGTCTATCCTCTCCCTTTGTTCTATTTTTTTTGATTCAATATGATTTAAATCGTATGATTTAACGATATTGCTTTTAGATAAAACAAAATCCGTATCATAGTCTTCATTATTATTTAGTTTTAGTTCTTTTATCACATGACCTAATCCTTCTTCTTGACCTATTGGGAATCTATCAATCTCAACTTTTACTATATTCTTATTGTCTGGATTGAAAGTGTATTTTTCATTCTCTTTTGGAAGTTTAATTTTAGAAAGGATCCTATCGTCTATTGGTATTGCATATACATCATTGTTTATTATTTCTACTTTAGAAAGAAGTATTTGGTTTGATCTTTCAAGAATACAATCAACTATTCCTTCAGGTGA
>CACJAC010000011.1 GCA_902591275.1 uncultured Prochlorococcus sp.
AAACCGCTCATAAAATGAAAGTCCAAAGGGGGCCGCTATCTCAGGATTCTGATAGAAATGATAATTACAGAGTAAAGAGATATATTTCTAAAGTTACAATTAATCCTGCAATAGCTCATGGAATTGACAAACATGTTGGATCTATAGAAAAGGGTAAAATTGCGGATTTAGCACTATGGAAACCTTCCTTTTTTGCGGTAAAGCCTGAATTAGTTGTTAAAGGAGGATCTATAGTTTGGTCCCAAATGGGTGATGCAAATGCTTCAATTCCTACTCCAGGGCCTGTATATGGTCGACCTATGTTTGCAAGTTTCGGCCAATCTCTAATTAACAGTTCTTTTACCTTTTTAAGTAAAAATTCAATTGATCAAAATATTCCAAATAAATTAGGCCTACAAAAGAAATGTATTTCAGTAGAAAATACCAGAAATATTAATAAATCACACCTAAAACTTAATAGTAAACTACCAAATATTTCAGTTGATCCTCAAACTTATGAAGTTTTTTCTGATGGAGAACTTCTTACTTGTGAACCACTTGATGAAGTTCCAATGGCTCAAAGGTACTTTTTACTTTAGAAGTTTTTAATTAATTCTTTTTCATTTATCTTTATATCTTGTGACCCAGCAATTGCCAAATCTTCTTGCAGTTTGTTCTCACAAGATAAAACTCTTGACCAACTTGGTAACTGTTGTGTCGTAGGGAAAGCTAAGTAATCTTCTGTAGCCGGTCTCAATAGTTTCGCAAATTTTTGTACTGATAGCTCTTCTTCATGCCTATCGTATGGAAGTTGATTTACTGCTGAATCTAATCCAAATTGTTTTACCCGATCTTCCCCAACTCTTTTGTAAAGAACTTCTAAGGTTGCTAGTTGAGTACTTGTTAAGGTCTCTGCTTGATGCTCCATGAGTCCTCTTAAAACACTTGAAAGTATTTCTGTACACATTTTCTGCAATCCTTCTTTGGATGAATCACCAATATTCTTATGTTTATGATCGAACAATCCCAGGTCAACTTGGGCTATTTTGGAGGTCCTCACGTTTCTGTAAACCTCTGATAATAAACCTATCTCTAAACCCCAGTCACAAGGAATTCGTAAATTCATCGCAAGGTCTTTGGTGAAAGCAAATTCACCTGCTAATGGATATCTAAATGATTGAAGATATTGTAAAAACGGACCCTTTCCTACTAACTGCTCAAGACTTGCCAATAAGGGACCGACAAATAATCTTGTTGCTCTACCTTGTAATTGATTGGTCTCTAGGGATAACCTGCTGTAAAAAGCCTTTACGTATGATATCCCATATGATTCATCCAGTAGGGGAAGTATCATTCTTGAAGGATACAAAGGACTAAAAGTTCTTATATCAGCATCAAAAAGAGCAACAACTTCTGATTTCCTGGTTGCAACTCCTATGCCTTGCCAGACAGCCCATCCTTTCCCGGGAGTTCCTAAAAGTTCTAACCCATTTTTTTCTTGGCTTTTTAATAGTGCTATTACAGAGGGAGAATTAGTCCATTGAACGTGAACTGGAAATGGCATTGAGTCAAAAAATGATTTTGCTGCTTTAACTTGATCAACAGTTTTAGCAGAGAGAGCAATAACTAATTCATTTAAGCTTGTAAGGCCTTTTAAGACTTCTCTTATGTCTTTTAATGCTGGACGCTCAAACTCTTCATATAAGCAAGGTATTAAAATGCTAGTTGACCTTTTTTTAAGACTTTTGTTTAATTCTTTAAGTAAATTTCTTGTGACTCCATATTCATGTATTGTTGTGATTAACCCTTGTTGAAAGTCCATTTTCTAATTGATGTGCAGAATAGTATTAATACTTCGTTGATTTTTTCAAAGTGAAGCAAATTGATTCAGAGAAAAAATTAGATAGATTAAAAATTGATAAATTGTTAAAAACAATTTATTCAAATAATACTACAGAAGAAATTAATTTTATTTCAAACCAATTATTACAGATTTTAAATGATTTCTCAGAGAAATCTGCTTTTGAAGAAATAAGAGATGAGGAAAGGTGGAATGAATCTCATTCAGTTTTGATAACTTATGCAGATAGTATTTATAAAAATGGCGAGTCAACATTAATAACTCTGAATGAGTTGTTAAGTAAACATTTTGGCAGTCTTTCAAAAGTTGTACATATTCTTCCTTTTTTGAAATCTACAAGTGATGGAGGTTTTGCAGTCTCAAGTTATGATTCCTTAGAAGAAAAATTTGGTGGTTGGGATGATCTCAAAAGTATTTCTAAAAATCATGATTTGATGGCTGATTTAGTACTAAACCATGTCTCCTCATCTCACCCATGGGTTCAACAATTTATTAAAACCCAAGAACCGGGCATATCAAATGTTTTTTCACCTAAACAAAATCTTGACTGGTCAAACGTTGTCAGGCCAAGAAGTTCCTCCTTGTTTTCTCAAATAAATACAGAAGATGGCCCTAAACAAGTTTGGACAACTTTTGGTCCAGATCAAATTGATTTGAATTGGCATAATCCGAAAATGACACGTGAGTTTTTAAATTTAATTATTACTTATTTATCTAATGGAATTAAATGGTTCAGGCTTGATGCTGTAGGTTTCATTTGGAAGGAATCAGGGACAACTTGCTTGCATTTACCAAAAGCACATTCGATTGTGAAACTCTTAAGAGTTCTTTTAAATAATCTTCTTGATGCGGGAGTTTTAATAACTGAAACTAATGTTCCTCAGAAAGAAAATCTATCTTATCTAATTCCTGATGATGAAGCCCATATGGCATACAATTTCCCATTGCCACCCCTACTCCTGGAAGCAATTATTACTTCAAGAGCGGATATTCTAAACTCATGGATTTTTGATTGGCCAGAATTGCCTGATAATACTACTCTTTTTAATTTCACTGCATCGCACGATGGTGTTGGGCTAAGAGCCCTTGAGGGATTAATGAACGAGCAGAGAATAAAAGATTTATTAATTAATTGCGAAAAAAGAGGCGGATTAGTAAGTCATAGACGTTTATCAAATGGTGATGACAAACCTTATGAATTGAATATTAGTTGGTGGAGTGCAATGGAAGACTCCAGTAGAGATGCTAAAAGATTTCAATATGAGAGATTTATTTTGAGTCAATTATTAGTAATGGCTCTCAAAGGGGTTCCTGCCTTTTATTTGCCAGCATTACTTGCGTCAGAAAATGATATTAAAAGTTTTTCTATGACAGGTCAAAGAAGAGATCTCAATAGAGAAAAGTTTAAATTAGACAATCTTTTACCTGCTTTAAATAATCCTGAATCTAATGCCAATAAAAACTTAAAATATCTTCGTAATGCTATGGATGTCAGATCAGAATTAAAGCAATTTCACCCTTGTTCAGAAATGAAATGTTTGTCTAATGGTAGAAGTGATATTGTTGTAATCAAAAGAAGTAAAGGTCTTGAAGCAGTTTTTGCAATTCATAATATGACTGAAAATAAAATTAATTATCAACTGAATGATAATGATCTCCCAAAAATAATTGATAATGATTTCAATACCCAAGATTTTTTAACATCTACTAAATACAATTGGAAAAATATTAGTCTTGACCCTTTTCAAGTTATTTGGCTTAGTGCTTTATAAAAATGATAGAAAATTCTTCTATTTGGGTAGTGAGTGATGTAGATGGTACCTTAATGGATCACTCTTATGATTTAACACCCGCTAAAGAAACTATAAAAACACTGCAAAAATTATCTATACCCGTAATTCTTTGTACAAGCAAAACGGCATCAGAAGTGAGAGTAATTAGGAAAGAGCTGAATTTAAAGGATCCCTATATTGTTGAAAATGGTGCGGCAATATATGGCGAATCTCTTAAAAGAGTTAATGGAGAAATTATTCTTGGAATAAAGTACGAATTTCTTGAAGAAATCTTAAATTTTATTTCTAAAGAAATTGATTACAAACTTACGCCTCTAAATAATCTTACTGATCAAGAAGCTACTCAGCTCACAGGTTTAGAAGGTAACTCTTTGAACTTAATGCGCGATAGACACTGGAGCATGCCTTTTTTAAATCCGCCAAGTTATTTAGAAGAGAAAATTAATATCTGTTGTAAAAAATTTAATGTTGATATTTTTAAGGGAAATAGAATGAGTCACTTATTATCTACAAAATCAAATAAAGGTAAAGCAATAAATGCTCTTAAAGAATATTCAAATAGTCAAAATATTGAAATTGTAGGTTTGGGAGATTCTCCAAATGATTTACCTCTACTTTTAAGCTCAAATATAAAAATTGTTATTCCTGGAATAGATGGACCTAATTTAAACTTAATAGATCAATTAAAAGATTTGGAATATATTTTAGCTTCTGAACCAAATGGATATGGTTGGAAAAATGAAATCAACAAATTTATAAATAAGCGAGAACTAAGTTAGAAATATGAAAGATTTAGATATAAATTTTCCTCTTGATAAATTCGAAAAATTAATTATTGACATAGGTTGGGAATCTTTGGATGATTGGTTCAATTTTTGGAATAATCAAGGAAACATTCTTTCAATTGATCAATATTGTAACAACAAAGTAAATGATGATTGGATTTGGGGTTTAGCTTTACCTCTTCTATCTCAAGCTTATAAATTTCAAAATAATTTTCCTAATAGAAAAATAATTGGGATTTCAGCTCTACCTGGTACAGGGAAAACAACACTAGGTAAATGGCTAGAAGCTATATCGTTAAAATTAAACTTCAAAATTGCGGTTATTTCAATTGACGACTTTTATCTCCCATCAGATGAAATGGAATTAGCAATTAAGAATAACCCTTGGAATGTTTCAAGAGGGTTTCCTGGTAGTCACTCAGTAAAATTAATGCATGAAAAATTATTAAATTGGAAGATAAATGGAGAATTAAATGTACCAGTTTTCGATAAATCTTTAAGAAATGGTTTAGGAGATAGATCTCATTGGAGATTGGATAATCCTGACTTATTAATTCTTGAGGGTTGGTTTTTGGGAATAAGACCTTACTCTATGGACATAAATGATCAATCTATAAATACAACAAATTTGAGTGTTGATGAATCTTCTTATATATTAAATATTCAAAACAACCTAAAGGAATATTTAGATATTTGGACTTTAATAGACAATATTTGGCACTTAAAGCCCTTGAAAATCGAATACATGAATAAGTGGAAAACAAATCAAGAAAAAGAGATGTTTTTACAGAAAGGAAATGCCCTGAAAAATAAAAATTTATCTAATTTCTTAAGAATGCTTAATGTCTCTATCCCTAATGAAAGTTTTAATTTTATTAATTCTTATGCGCTTTTATTAATTGATCAAGAAAGAAATTTAGTTGAGGCTGGATTGAATTTGTAGAATTCTTGAATTTCTTTTTTTTCAGTAATTTTTTATACATTTTTTTTATTTCCTAATGGTGTTTAATTAGTAATACTTAATGTTTAGGGATGGTTGAGTTTTCTTACAAAAATGAAGGCTGTAGGATGGTTGTTTTGAGATGTATTGGACCATCAAATTTTTTCTTAGAGAGAGTTTTGTTCCCAACTGATATTCTTACTTTTATGGCCCCAAATGATTCAAGAGTTGAAATCTGGGGAAATGAATTATATGGCCCCAAGTTAGAAGAGAGAATAAGAATTTCTGCTGATAACGAAGATTCACCTTTAGTTGCTTAGGAAAGATATTATCAAATTGTCTTCGAGTCAAAATTTTTTACAAATACCTATTTTTTATTGATATTATCAAACTAGTTTTAGTTTTATAGATGTATTATTTTTCTTCCTTTGCAATAGGGGGTTTTGTTCCTTCTGCAGCTATTGCTGGAGTTCTTCTTCTAGTTGGTTTAGGAGCCTTCTTTTATCTTGGTATTAAAGGACCTACAGATTATTAAAACTGAGTTTAATGAACAACTGGGTTATTAAAATTTCATAACATCACTAAAATTAAATTAACACTATGGATTTAACAGTTATTTTATTTATATTAAGTTTACCGTTCGTTTTATTAACAGTTTACTTTGGTACAAAAAATGATTTTTACGAAAGTGAAAACTATAAAGGTGATGGCTGTGCTCATGATGTTAAAAGGTAACTTTATTTTTAATCACCAGTAAATACACATGTCCATCTACTATCAAACTGCCAAACAGGTTTATATATTTCATTTGTAATTTTTTGTCCTGCATTATTACAAGTATCTAAATCTTTCATAGGAATAGAATGTAAGGAGGGACTTGTTATTCCACTAACCTCTGGCCTTCTTCCAGGACCTTGTCTATAAGTTCCAATTATTAACATATAGTTAGCTTTAACTGAATCAGAAAAGATTAAGGTAAAAATAAAAAATAATATTAAAAAAATAGTTTTTTGCATATTTCTACATTAGCTTTTAATTATTAAATGTAAATTGCTAATAATTAATTAAGTAATTAAATGATTTTTTGGAATATTTAAAATTTATTTTATACGGCTTAATACAAGGGTTAACGGAATTTATTCCAGTAAGTAGTACAGCCCATATAAAAGTAGTATCTCATTTTTTGGGTGTTGATGATCCTGGTACCTCTTTGTCCGCTTTTATTCAACTTGGAAGTGTTTTCGCTATAGCTTGGTATTTTAGGAATGATATTCATAATTTCAGAAGTAAATCTTCAAAAAAATTTCACGATTATCTCTTAAATGAAAGATTAATTTGGTCTATTTTGATTGGAACTATTCCAATTGTTTTGCTTGGTGGAGGTATAAAATTATTTGCTCCTAATTTTTTTGATAATGTTCTTCGCTCAAATTTATCAATAGCATTGATTTCATTAATAATGGCTTTTTTTATGTACGTGGCAGATAGTTCGAAAAGAGGTTCTATTAATATTAAAAACCATAATTATTTAGATAGTTTTTTGATAGGTTTCTTTCAGGCATTTGCCATTTTTCCTGGTGTTTCAAGATCCGGGATTACTATTTCTAGTGCTCTAATATCAGGATGGAAAAGAGAAGATGCTGCGAAATTTTCTTTTCTTTTAGGGATGCCAGCTATCTCTCTCGCTGCGATTGTTGAGTTTATTTCAGCGTTTAATGATTTTTTTTTATTAGGTTTTCTTCCTCTTTTTGTTGGTCTTATTACGACATTTTTGTCTTCTTTATTAGCTATAGATTTCTTATTAAAATATTTTTCTTCAAATGGGTTGAAAATATTTATTATCTATCGAGTTATTTTTGGTGTTGGAATTCTTCTGAATTTATAATTATTTGTGAAAAAAAATTTTTGCAATTGTGTTAAGGTTTTAAAAAATTCTTTCTAATGCATATTCTTATATCTTTCCAACTAGGTGAAGTTGAAGTTTCAAATCTTACTATATTGGTTTTAGCTTTTTTTTCCTCTTTCACATTTATAGCTGTAGGCATAAGTTCATATAAACTATATAAATCCCTTATAAATGACGACGAAAAATAATCGGAACGGCGGGATTTGAACCCACGACCCCCACTACCCCAAAGTGGTGCGCTACCAAACTGCGCTACGCCCCGTGTCTTTACTATAAAGATTAGATTGATTTAAATGTTATTCTTTATAGGATTGTTATCAGATCTCAATACACACTTTTCAACATCCCAATTAAAGTTTTCCCATATATGGCCTTCTAATTTATAATTGCTTCCAGTAAAAACTCCTAACTTAACTTTTGTAGGTGAAGCGGAACAATACTGCCTGCTTCCGGCTGATGCAAGATATTGTTGATGGTATTGTTCCGCATAAAAATATGAATCAATCATTTTTATTTCCGTTTCAATTAAACCAAGATTTTTTTTGCTTAGTTCCTTTTGATACTGTTCCTTACTGGCTAGTATGGTTTTAATATTATTTTCATTTTTGTAATATATTGCTGATCTATATTGTGTTCCCATATCATTGCCTTGTCTGTTTTTTTGAGTAGGGTCATGACATTCCCAAAACATTTTTAATAAATCACTTACATCAATTTCCCTTTTATCCCATATAACTCTTACAACTTCTGAATGACCAGTTAAGCCAGAACATACTTCATAATAAGTTGGATTGTTTTTTTCTCCTCCAGCATAACCTACAGATGTTGTGATAACTCCAGGAAGTTTCCAAAAACATTTTTCAGCACCCCAGAAACAACCACATCCAAAAATTATTTCATCTTCTTCTACATTAGGATCTTTTTTGATATCTGTTTTTAATACTCTATGTAATGAATAAGCATCATTAGTTAAATTTACCTCCTCATTATTCATGATGTTTTTCAGGAATTTAAACATTATTTAAATCTATTTAGTATAAGAAAAAAAATTACTTTTAGCTCTTAACAATTCTGGTAGCTAATTCTCTTTCCCAAAGTTGTTTATATAGCCCGTTCACTTTTACTAAATCTTTATGATTTCCTTCTTGTACTATTTCTCCTTTATCCATTACTAAAACCCTATCGCAGGTAGCTGCAACAGAAAGTTGGTGACTGATCATTATGATTGTTTTATTACTTCTATCACTCATTTCATCTATTATTCTTGCGGCTGTTTTATTGTCTACGCTTGCTAAAGCATCATCAAGAACAACAATAGGAGAATTGACAAGAAGTGCTCTACCTAGTGCAGTTCTTTGTCTTTGTCCTCCACTTAATGTAATACCTCTCTCACCAACAATAGTTTTAAACCTTTCTGGAAAACTATTGATATCATCAATTAATCCTGCTTTTGTAGCGCTTTCTTTAACTAAATATTTAGATGCTTTGGGTTCTCCAAAACTTATGTTTTCTGAGATTGTAGAAGTAAATAAGAATGCTTCTTGAGGAACGATTGAAATATTTTTTCTAAGATCACTTAATTTTAAGAATTTTATATCAATTTCATCTAAAAATAATTGATTATCTGGAATTTCTATAGTTCGTCCTAGAGACTTTGCTAATGTTGTCTTGCCACAACCTACTGGGCCAACTATTGCAATAAGTTCTCCAGGATAAATTTTAAAATTGAGACCATTTAATGAATTAAATTTTGATTCTGGATACTTAATTGTTAAATTTTTTGCTTCTAAGAATCCTTTAACCTTTCTTTTTAAAAATTTAGTTTCTGCTCTATCTACAATATTCGGATTGTTCTGAAAGATTTCTTCAACACGATCTAAACTCACTTGACCTAGTTGAAAAGTATTTAAGGTAAAACCTAATAGAGCGGTTGGGAAGACAAGTCTTTCTACGTAAAGAATTAAAGCTACTAAACCACCTATCGAAATAAATCCACTCTCTAATTGAAAAGTTCCTAGTGATAATAGAATCAATAACGAAATTGAGGAAATCCCTTGTAATAATGGAAATAGTGTACTCGCTGTTCTTGCAAGTTTTATCGCTGAATTTCGATAGTCATTATTGTATATATTAAATTCTTTTTTCTCAGCATTCTCTTGGGCATAAATTTTGATCGCGCTTATGCCAGAAAGATCTTCTTGTATAAGATCACTAAGTTTTGATAATGATTCTTGTTGAGCTTTTCTTTGATTAACCATTCTGCCGCCAAATAGACTTACAATTCCAAGGATTAATGGAAAAATCATTAAAGCTGATATTGTTAATGTTTTATTAATCGAAAACATTGAAGGAATAGTGAATGAATATGCCAAGACAATGTTGCACAAGCTTAAAACTGTAAAACCTAAAAGTCTTCTTATGTTTTCAACATCGCTAGTGGCTCTACTAATAATGTCTCCACTACCTTTTTTCTGGATCCATTCTGGATCTTGAATAAGTAAATGGTCAAATAGTTTTTGACGAAGATTTACTTCTACTTTTCTTCCTATTCCGAAGACAATCTGCCTTGAAAATAATCTTATTAAACCCATACAAGTTGCTAAAAATATTAACCATAAAGATTTAGAAATAACAAAATCCGAAGAGAACCCACTTTGTAATTGGTCAATTATATTTTTTACTTCTAAGGGTATAACAACACTTAGTATATTTACTATTAAGAGAGCTAAAGCTCCATATAAAAATTCTTTTTTGTAAGGTCTTAGGTATTTAAATATAATTTTTATCTTTAAATTTTTCATTTTATTTTGCCGATATGATTAAGATAATGTTTCATTTTTGAATATGTGAGCTAATTTTATAAATGATTCAGTATTTATTTATGGGTAACGAGCAAACTCATCCATTACATGAAACAGACAAAAACATTATAGATTCCCTTATCACTAAAAAAACACCTGAAGATCTCGACTATATAAATTTAGCTAGATTAATAAATCGATATACCAATTTTCCAGGAGAAATTGAAATTAAAAACGATATTGAAAAAATTTTAAATTTTTGGAAGATCAATAAAAATGAACTTTTTTCAAAAACAAAAATTATTTGGTCAAAAAGCTTCAGGCCTTCTAATACAAATAAAGATTTAGTTGGCTCAGGTTTTGATACCTCAAATTAAATTTTTTCTGCAAAATTTTTCTTCCATAAATAAATGTCTTCTAATCTATCAAACTCTGAAATTCTAAATAATTTGTTGGAGGGAAGAGACCTTGATGAATTAACTTCTAGATCCTTAATGCAAAGATGGCTTAATGATGAAATTTCAGATGTTGAAACGGGAGCTTTTTTAAGTGCTTTGAGAGCTAAGAGCTCTACAGGTGTCGAACTAAGTTCTATGGCTGAGGAACTCTTAAATATTTGCGAATTGCCAGTAGCAAGACCAAATTTGTATTTGGTAGATACTTGTGGAACAGGGGGTGATGGAGCTAATACATTCAATATTTCAACTGCAGTTGCATTTGTAGCTGCATCTTGTGGAGTAAAAGTTGCAAAACACGGAAATAAAAGTGCTAGTGGAAAAGTTGGCTCTGCGGATGTTTTGTTGAATCTTGGTTTGAATTTAAATTGTTCATTAGAAAAAGTAATTAAAGCCGTAAGTGAAATTGGAATAACTTTTTTGTTCGCACCTGTTTGGCATAAATCTTTAATAAAACTTGCTCCATTAAGAAAAACCCTTGGAATAAGGACAGTATTTAATCAACTTGGACCATTGGTAAATCCTTTAAGACCCAATGCTCAAGTTTTGGGTGTTGCTTCTGAGGATCTCTTAAAACCTATGGGAAGTGCGCTTTTAAAAATGGGTATGAATAGAGCAATAGTCGTTCATGGGTCTGGTGGCCTTGATGAAGCTTCGCTTCAAGGAGTAAATAAATTAGTATTTGTTGATAATGGTGAATTGCGGTTTTCAGAAATAAATATTTCAGACTTTAACCATGAAAATATATCCAACGATAAGCTTGTGGTTTCAGATTCTGAGTCTAACGAGGAAATATTAAAGTCTGTCTTAAATGGTTCTGGACAAAAATCTCATATTGATACAGTTGCCTTGAACTCCGCTTTAGTGCTATGGGCCGCAGGCATTGAGGATGATTTAAATGAAGGATTTAATAAAGCTTTATTTTCGATAAATCAAGGAGATCCCTGGAAAAAGTTTTTACTTTTAAAAAATTATTTACATACAAATTAATTAATTTCAAATTGATGATTAATCCATATAAGAAAAACGCGAAATTGGTTTTAAGTAATGGAATTGTATTCCCAGGATTCTTTTTTGGTGCTTCTGGTACAGCCATTGGTGAAATAGTTTTTAATACTGGAATGACCGGATATCAGGAAGTTATTACTGATCCAAGTTATTATGGACAAATATTAACATTCACTTATCCAGAGATTGGAAATACTGGTATTAATTTTGAAGATTCAGAATCCCATATTAATGTTAAAGGTATAATTGTTAGAAATTTTTCATCTAATAGCAGCAATTGGAGATCTAAAAAGAATTTTAATCAATGGTTAGTTGAGAAAAACATCGTAGGTCTATATGGAATCGATACCAGGGCTCTTGTTAAAATTTTAAGATCTAGTGGCGCGATGAATGGGGTTATTACCTCTCTAGATAAAACTGATGAAAGTTGTTTAAAGATAATTTGTGATACTCCAAAGATGGAGGGACTAAATTTATCAAAAGTTGTTTCAACAAAGCAACAATATTTGTGGAAAAGCCATACGCAAACAAGTTTTGATTTAAGAAAAAGATATGATGAATCTTCTAAAAAGTTAAAAATAGTAGCAATTGATTTTGGAATTAAAAATTCAATTCTTAATAGACTTGTATCCCATGGTTGTGAAGTTTTGGTTTTACCTTCTCGATCTTCTCTGAATGATGTTCTGTCTAACAAGCCGGATGGTATATTTTTCTCAAATGGTCCAGGCGATCCTTCTTCTGTTTCTGAAGGTATAGACTTAGCAAAATCCCTAATTGAATATGCTGAAATACCTATGTTTGGTATTTGCCTTGGCCACCAAATATTTGGATTGGCATTAGGAGGTTCAACTTATAAATTACCTTTTGGACATCGTGGTTTAAATCATCCTTGTGGTGAAAATAATAAAATTGAGATTACTAGTCAGAATCATGGTTTTGCTATTGATCCTAATTCTCTATCAAAGGACATAGTTAGAATAACCCACTACAATCTTAATGATAAAACTGTGGCTGGACTAGAGGTTATTAATAAGCCAATATTTAGCGTGCAATATCATCCAGAAGCAGGGCCTGGCCCACATGATTCAGATTATTTATTTAAAAAATTTGTTTCTCTAATGTTAGAAAGATGTTGACATATTGTTTTCTTTTGATTTGATAATTACATTTGATAAATTAATTTTTTGGAGGTATTAGATCATAGAAGATTTCCAGAAGTTAACGGTTTCTTTAAGAGGAAACCTTGAGGTTAAAGAAAACATTATTGTTTTTACTTTTAAAGGCCAACTTGATGCTTTCTCAGAAAAACAATTTAAGACTTTTGTTACTAATAATTTAAAAAACGAGCTCCCATTCGTTATTGATCTAACAAAAATAGATTTTTTAGATTCCTCTGGTCTTGGAGCGCTTGTTCAGACTGCAAAAGAATGCAAAAAGTCTAAACTTGGATTCTCTGTCGTTGGCAATTCGAGAGTGGCCCAAACTATTAAACTTGTTCGTTTAGGGGATTTTCTTAATTTGAAGTCAAGCCTTGATGATGCATTAAACTATTTAAAGAATTGAATTATTGGATTCAAAATTTGGTCCCTTATGGATCACCCGAGGATATAGGCGTAATACAACTCGCTTGGCTTGGAGATTCGGTATGGGAGCTTCACCAAAGATTAAGACATGTTCATTTCCCTTTGAAATCTAAAGATCTCCATTTATCAGTAGTAAATGAAGTAAAAGCAAAATCACAGTCAAAATCATTAAGTCAAATTGAACATTTATTAAATTCAAATGAAATTGATCTAATTAGGCGTGCTAGAAATAAAACGAAGAGAAATCCAAAGTCTTCTGACCCTAACATATACTCCAGAGCTACTGGTTTTGAAACTCTAATAGGCTGGCTATTTTTAAAAGATCCTCAAAGATTATCAACACTTTTTGAACATTTAGAATTAAAAATGAATTGAACTTATGAAAAACACCTCAAAAAAAAATTTTTTCGGAAAAAATAATAAAGAAAATAAAAGAAATTCTGAATATGGTTACTTAAAAAATACAAATCGTTCAGAAAAAAATGAAAGATTTTTGAACAAATCAGTTAAAAATAAGAACGTTGAAAATTTAAATAAAAATGATAAATATAATTCTTTTCCACCTTTAAAAAGAAGAAAGCCAACATTTAAATCTAATAAAGAATTTTCTAATAAAAATTACGAAATTAATCAAGAATTAACTAATAAAAGAAATTTTGATGATTGGATATGGGGTAAACATTCAGTTTATGAGGCTCTTAGTAGTGATAGAGCGATCAATAGGATTTGGTGTACTTCGGAAATTTATTCTTCAGACAAATTCTATATTTTGCTTAAGGATATTAAATCAAAAGGAGTTCTTGTTGAAGAAGTTTCTTGGAACAGACTTTCGCAATTGACATATGGTGCTTCACATCAAGGTGTTGCATTGCAGTTAGCATTTTCTAAAACAATATCTCTAGAACAATTAATCGAATTTTCTATGCACAATTGTTCAAATCCTATATTAGTCGCATTAGACGGTATAACTGATCCTCATAATGTTGGTGCGATTATTAGATCAGCGGAAGCATTTGATTGCAAGGGTCTAATCATTCCTCAGAGAAGGTCTGCAGGATTGACTGGAACAGTCGCCAAGGTAGCTGCAGGAGCCTTAGAACACCTTCATGTAAGTAGAGTTGTTAACTTAAATAGAGCACTTGAGGAACTCAAGAGAAATGGTTTTGTTGTTGTTGGCTTATCCGGAGATGGTCAAATATCTATCTCAAATTTTCAAGAAAAAGCTCCTTTGGTAGTTGTAGTTGGCTCTGAAGATAAAGGTATTTCTTTGCTTACTCAAAAAAAATGCGATTTTATATTAAGTATTTCTCTTAAAGGTAAGACTTCAAGTTTAAATGCTTCTGTGGCAGCCGCCATTTCGCTATTTCACTTAACAGGCAACTAATTTTTATTGTTATTAATAACTTATTTTATGGACCACTAAAATGTTGTTGTTTCAATACATTTATGTGATTAATAAAAATTTATTGAATTTTCACTACAAAATTGTATAGAATTTAACAAGAATTGATGGTCTAACAGGCCAAAAAAATTGATTAGAAACTTTGGAAACAAACTTGGTTTAGCCTGGTGGGCTAAAATTGAGACAGATCAACCTAGATGCACCTACTGGTTCGGTCCATTTATTACAAAACGTAGTTTAAAAGAAAATATGTCTTCTTTTATTAAAGATCTTTCTGATGAAGGGTCTAAAAATGTTAATCACAGTTTAGTACGTTGCAAAAAAGAAGAACCATTAACTGTTTGATAACCTTGATTTAAGAAATAAATTAAGAAATGAATTTTAATTCTTTAAGAAAAGAAATTAACAACAATAATTGTTCTGTTAAGGAATTAATTAATGATATCTTTGCCAAAATTGATCATAAAGATCCTGAAATAAACTCATATATTTGTACTACAAAAGATAATGCTATCGCGCAAGCAGAGAACATTGATAAGCTAATTCAAAATAAAGAAAAACTGCCTCCTCTCGCAGGGATGCCAATAGCAATAAAGGATAATATTTGCACTAAAGGAGTTGTAACAACTTGTGCAAGTAAAATGCTCAAAAACTTTGTTGCCCCTTATGAATCCACCGCTTCGAGTAAATTATGGTCTTCAGGGGGAATTTGTTTAGGAAAAACAAATTTAGACGAATTTGCAATGGGTAGTTCAACGGAAACCTCTTTATTTGGCGTAACTTCAAATCCTTGGGATATCAATAGAGTACCAGGAGGCAGTTCAGGAGGTAGTGCTGCTTCAGTGGCTGCTGGATTTTGTGCAGCGGCTATAGGCTCTGATACAGGAGGATCAATAAGGCAACCAGCTTCTTTTTGTGGCGTCGTAGGTCTTAAACCTACTTATGGCAGAGTTAGCAGATGGGGACTTGTAGCATTTGCTAGCTCTCTCGATCAAATTGGCCCTATTACAAATACTGTCTCAGATGCGGCTGAAATTCTTTATTCGATATCTGGTAAAGACCCTTTTGACTCAACATGTCTTGATAAGCCAGTACCAAATTATTTGACTAACTTAAATAAATCTATAAAGGGTTTAAAAATTGGAATCATTAAAGAATGTTTTGAACACCAAGGGCTTAATCCAGAAGTTAAGGAATCTGTTCTTTCTGGAGTTGATAGATTCCAAACTTTAGGGGCGGAAATTATTGAAGTTGAATGTCCTAGATTTAACGATGGAATTGCTACATATTATGTCATTGCACCTTCTGAAGCCTCTGCAAATTTAGCTAGATATGATGGAGTTAAATATGGATACAGATCGAATGAGGGTTCAAATCTTATTGATATGACTTCAAAAAGTAGAGCTGAAGGTTTTGGAGATGAGGTACAAAGAAGAATTTTGATAGGTACTTATGCTTTGTCAGCTGGATACAGTGATGCCTATTACAAGAAGGCACAAAAAGTTAGAACACTTATAAGAAAAGATTTTGATAATGCTTTTAAGAAAGTAGATGTTTTATTAACACCAACTTGCCCAACAACTGCTTTTTTGAAGGGAGATTTTGTCAATGATCCACTTTCAATGTATTTGTCTGATCTATTAACTGTTCCTGCTAATTTAGCAGGCCTCCCAGCAATCAGTATTCCTTGTGGTTTTGATACTAATGGATTACCTATTGGAATGCAATTAATAGGAAATGTATTAGAAGAAGATACAATATTGAATGCCGCAAATATCTTTGAAATTGATGCTCAGGTAATTAAGAACAGACCTTTATTTTAAATTTGTATTAATAATTAATTTGTAATCACAAAGTATAGATCTTTTAGAAATTTTCTCTATGTTATATATATAAATTATTTGAATATGGGTTTCGTTCCACTTCATAATCACAGTGACTACAGCTTACTTGATGGTGCCAGTCAAATTTCAAAAATTGTAGATAGAGCTTCTGATCTTGGAATGGAATCGATAGCTCTTACTGATCATGGAGTTATGTATGGTGTTCTTGATTTGGTCAAGAAGTGTAAAGAGAAAGGTATAAAACCAATTATTGGTAATGAAATGTATGTGATTAACGGTTCAATTGATGATCCTCAACCAAAAAAAGAAAAAAGATATCATTTGGTGGTTTTAGCAAAAAATCAAACTGGTTATAAGAATCTAGTGAAGTTAACAACAATTAGTCATTTAAATGGGATGAGAGGTCGAGGCATTTTTTCTAGACCATGTATTGATAAATCTCTTTTAAGTAAATATAGTGATGGTCTTATAGTTTCTACAGCTTGTCTTGGTGGAGAGATACCTCAGGCTATTTTAAAAGGTAGATTAGACATAGCAGAGGATATAGCTCTTTGGTATAAAAATTTATTTGCAGATGATTTTTATCTAGAAATACAAGATCATGGCTCTGTCGAGGATAGAATTGTTAACGTTGAATTAATAAAAATTGGGAAAAAGCACCAAATAAAAGTTATTGCTACCAACGACGCCCACTACTTATCAAGTATGGATGTTGAAGCCCATGATGCTTTGCTTTGTGTACTAACAGGAAAACTAATAAGTGAAAAAAAAAGATTGAGATATACCGGTACAGAATATATTAAAAGTGAAAAGGAAATGCTTGAACTTTTTAAAGATCATATTGATGATGAATCAATTAAAGAGGCAGTTAACAATACAGTAGAAATTTCTCAAAAAGTTGAAGTTTTTGATTTGTTTGGTAATTATAGAATGCCAAAATTCCCTCTTAAAGAAGATACAGATTCATTTTCTTTTCTCACAGAATTATCTAATAAAGGCCTTTTAAAAAGACTTAAAAAAAATGATCTTACAGAAGTTGATGAAAACTATAAAAATAGACTATTTTCCGAATTGAAAATTATTAAAGATATGGGGTTCCCAGATTATTTTTTGGTTGTTTGGGACTATATCAAATTTGCTAGAGATAACTCTATCCCTGTAGGACCAGGTAGAGGATCTGCCGCAGGATCACTAGTTGCTTATGCCCTTCAAATTACAAATATAGATCCTGTTGAGCATGGATTGTTGTTTGAGAGATTTTTAAATCCAGCAAGAAAGTCAATGCCCGATATTGACACTGACTTTTGTATTGATAGGAGAAATGAAGTTATTGATTATGTTACTAATCGTTATGGAGAGGATAAAGTTGCGCAAATAATTACTTTCAATAAAATGACCTCTAAGGCGGTTTTAAAGGATGTTGCAAGGGTTCTAGATATTCCATATGGAGAGGCGGATAAATTGGCTAAGTTAATACCGGTTGTAAGAGGGAAACCTTACAAACTAAATGAAATGATTGATAAGAATTCTCCTAGCGAAGAGTTTAGAGAAAAATATATTAATGATAATAGAGTGAAAAAATGGGTTGATTTGGCTTTGAGAATTGAAGGAACCAATAAAACATATGGAGTTCATGCTGCTGGAGTTGTTATCGCATCAGATCCTCTTGACGAACTTGTGCCTCTTCAAAGAAATAATGAAGGACAAATAATAACCCAATATTCTATGGATGATATCGAATCACTTGGATTATTGAAAATGGATTTTTTGGGTCTTAAGAATCTCACGATGATTGAAAAGACAGTTTCTCTTATTAATCAATCTACAGGAAAGAGAATAAATATTGATGAGTTGCCTCAAAATGACGGTAAAACCTTTGAGCTTATTGGTAGAGGAGATCTTGAAGGTATTTTTCAACTTGAATCTTCCGGTATGAAACAGGTCGTAAAGGATTTCAAACCTAATTCTCTTGAGGATATTTCGTCAATACTGGCTCTTTATAGACCTGGTCCTCTTGATGCAGGTCTTATACCTAAATACATAAATAGAAAAAATGGTAACGAAAAGGTTGATTTTCCTCATCCTTTTATTAAGTCAATTCTCACTGAAACCTATGGAATTATGGTATACCAAGAACAAATCATGAAAATTGCTCAAGACCTGGCCGGTTATTCTCTGGGTGATGCTGATTTACTTCGAAGAGCAATGGGGAAAAAGAAAGTTTCTGAAATGGTAAAGCATAGGAATATTTTTGTAGAGGGTTCTATGAAGAAAGGTGTAAATGAAAAATTAGCAAATGATCTTTTTGATCAAATGGTATTATTCGCAGAATATTGTTTTAACAAAAGTCATTCAACTGCTTATGGTGCTGTAACTTATCAAACTGCATTTTTAAAAGCGCATTTTCCTGTTGCATATATGGCAGCCCTTTTAACCGTAAATTCAGGCTCTAGCGACAAGATGCAAAGATATATTTCTAATTGTTATTCCATGGGAATAGAAGTTATTTCACCGAGTATTAATTTTTCAGGGGTTGATTTCACTATTAAGAATAATCAGATTTTATTCGGGTTATCTGCAATTAAGAATTTAGGGGATTCTGCAATAAGAAATATAATTGAAAACCGAAATAGTTTTGGAATATTTAAGTCATTATCGGATTTGTGCGAACGTTTGCCTTCAAATGTTCTCAACAAAAGAAGTCTTGAATCTCTAATTCATTGTGGTGCACTAGATGAGTTTTCAAATGATAATAATAGAGCTCAGTTATTGTCAGATCTTGAACATGTTATTGAGTGGGCCTCTTCAAGAAATCGTGATAGATTATCAGGTCAAGGAAATCTATTTGACTCTAAAGATGAATTTTCTAATGTTGCTTTTTCAGATTCACAATTAGCTAAGGTTGATGATTATTCACTTATAGAGAAGT
This sequence comes from uncultured Prochlorococcus sp., assembly GCA_902591275.1. Lineage (GTDB taxonomy): Bacteria > Cyanobacteriota > Cyanobacteriia > PCC-6307 > Cyanobiaceae > Prochlorococcus_A. The sequence continues at coordinate 19,287 of CACJAC010000011.1, forward strand.
TAAAGCTAGAAAAGCAGCTATTAGGCTTTTATTTATCTGATCATCCTCTAAAGCATTTAACTAAGCCAGCAAAACTCATATCACCTATAAGCATTTCTCAGTTAGAAGAAACAAAAGATAGAACAAAAGTCTCTTTAGTTGGAATGATCCCTGATCTGAAGCAAATTACAACGAGAAAGGGAGATAGGATGGCTATAGTTCAGTTAGAAGATCTTTCTGGAAGTTGCGAAGCAATAGTTTTTCCAAAAACCTATGTCAGATTATCCGAATTTCTTTTGACTGATACTAGATTGTTGGTTTGGGGAACAATAGATAAAAAAAGTGATAAGACCCAATTAATAATTGATGATTGTAGAGAAATTGATAACCTCAAATTGCTTATTATTAATCTTGAAAGTTCTCAAGCATCAGATGTAAGAGTACAAAATACTTTGAGAGACTGTTTGATTAAGTTTAAACCGGATAAAGGTAGATGTGGAATCAAGATTCCAGTTTTAGCTGCAGTAAAAAATAAAAATAGTATTACCTACGTTAAATTTGGTGAACAATTCTGTATTGGAGATATTCAAGGAGCAAGCAAATTATTAGAAGATAAATCATTTCAAGTTAATTTGAAATCTTTAGTTTTATAGATTAACTTTTATCATCGAAATTTTGAGTTGCAGGTTTGAAGGCTGCTTTTGCACGTTGTATGTTCATTGGAATATTTTCAATACCAAAAAAGGAACCAGGCTCTTTATCCCAACTAGCTGATAATATCCCAAAACTCAATCCTCCTAGACCTAACAAGAAAAACAATGCAGATATTGCAATTGTTGAGGAAGGAGGTATTTCAGCAATATTTCTTGTAACGATAATGTAGCTAATAACAAAAACCGACATTCCTAATATCGTGGGTATTCCTGCTGTAAAAAATATTCTTTTTGCCATTCTATCTGCAACATATTTTGGAATCCCACTTGATGATCGCTTTGGGGTAGTTACAGTATTAGATGTTTTTTCTAAACTAGCAAAAGCAGTTTTTTCAGAATAATTTTTTTTCTTTTTATTTTGTATCTTTTTTTTAGATTGCTTTTTTTTCATTAATTGAAATCATCCTCTGATTCCAATTTTCTTTACTAGTTCTTGATATTTCTGTACATTTTTGTCTTTTATATAAGATAGTAATCTTTTCCTTTTGCCAATCATTTTTAATAATCCTTGCCTTGAAGCAAAATCATGAATGTTTCCTTGGAGGTGGTCACTTAATTTCGATATTCTTTTTGAAAGCATTGCTACTTGAACTTCAACTGAACCTGTATCAGTTGGATGTACTTGATGAGTCTCAATCAGCTTCTGTTTTTCAGCTGTATCTAATGCCATAAACTTTATTTCTTTAGCTCTATAATACTACGTCATAGAGCCAAATTACTACTATTTTTATCTAGATAATTCATAGCTATTTTCAATAAATTTTCAAATGATAAAATCTTTTCTTTTTTAGCCAGGAGATCTACTTCTTTAATAAGAATTGGCAAAATAGTATTAATTTCTTTATTTTTGTAATTTAATGATTGAAGTGTTAACTGAAGGTCATCGATCATTTTATTAATTTCAGGGTCCTTAATTTCAAATTCATCTTTGACTTTATCTTCTTCATATTGCATTTCACTTTTAAATTTACTTTTTAATTCTAAAATTAAACGTTCACTCATTTTTTGTCCTATACCAGGTACGGAACATATCAATTTTTTATTTTGTGTTTTTATTGCATTAATAACTTCACTAATGGAATATTTATTTAATATCCCCATTCCTATTTGAGATCCAACACCTCGAATACTTAAAATTTCAATAAAGAAATTTTTTTGATCCTTTGAAGTAAAGCCAAACAATAAATCCGAATCTTCCTTCTTAATATGTTTTAACCAAAGAGTGATTTTTTTATTAGATATCTGATTTGTTTTTATTTTGAGAAAAAAGGATTCAAGTATTTGTATTTCGTATCCTAATCCTTGACAATTTATTAAAACAAAAAATTTTTGATTAGTTTGCCATAATTCAACCAACTCTCCATTTATCCAACTAATCAATTATCCACCATCCACCTGACATCCAATTAGCGCTCCTGCAGTCCCTCCAGCAGGTACGGCCCAAAATCTGTCTTTACCTCTAGAGGAGGAAAGTGCTATTCCAGCGCCAAGAATACCTCCAATAACAGAGCCTTCACTACAGTCATTATTATCTATTTCAGCTTTTCTTTGACCTTCACAAGGTATCACAACGTCAACTTCATAACTATTTACGTAGCCTGGGTTTGATTTCGTTCCAGGAATATACTCCTCTCTATATTCAGTTCTTGTACAAGTTACTGACTTTGGGGTTGTTGCTTTAACTTGGATAATAGGAGAAAAACAAATTATTAAAATTAAATAGTAGAATTTCACCGTGTTTTTTTTTATCTATTGATATTCTATGTCCTTTTGATTATTTTGGTAGAAGATATAATAGTTCCTAATAAAACTAGTGAGGCACCTAATAAAAAATTTATATTTATTATTTCGCGAAAAAACAAAATCCCCCAAATTGAACCGAATAAAACTTGTAAATAGTTTATTGTTGATGCTTCAGAAGCAGGTAAATTTTTTAATCCTATAGTTAAGAATGTCTGACCTAATTGAGTAAATAAGCCAATTCCTAATATCCAAATTAATTCATTCCAATTTGGGGTAACCCAGTTGGTTAATACAATTGGCAATAAAGCAATAAAAGAAACAAGTGGAAAATATTCAATAATTACATAAACATCTTCAGTAAATGAAAGTTTCTTAACTGCAATGTAAGCCAATGCAGTGCAGATTGCTCCAAGAAATGCTATTAAAATCGAAACATTTTCAATCTCAACGTTTATATTTGATAGTTGACTTGGATTTAATATTACTAATATTCCAATCCAGCCAATAATTAAGGCAAAAATTATATTACGGGTTATTTTTTCGTTTATAAATATGCCAGCAAATATAGAAATAAAAATAGGATACGTGTACTGAATGACGGTGGATATACTAAGAGGCATATTTCTTATCGCATAAAAAATACAAACTAAAGCTAAAGTTCCTAAAACACCTCTTAAGATAAGTAATGGTCTATTTTTGCCCCAAGGATTTATATTTTTTTAGATTAATTATGAATAATGTAATTATTAAACTTAGCAATGATCTAAATAAAACTAATTCATAAATAGGTATCCTTTTATCAATATTTTTTACGCACAAAGTCATCAGACTAAAGAAGAATGAGGCAAATACCAAATTAAACTTTTTCAATGAATTCAATTTATTTTCCAATTCTTCGATATTTATCATTTAAAAAATAGTTTTTTTGTGAAATTAAGTAGATTCTTATTTGATTTTGACCTATAACAAATAAATCATTATTTATTTTTTGATAAAAATCTCAATGGTTCATTCTATACACCCAAGAACTATTCAAGAGGTTAAGGAAAAAGCAGATATTGTTGACGTTATATCTGAACATATTGTTCTTAAGAAGAAAGGCAAAGAATTTGTTGGAATTTGTCCTTTTCATGATGATACTAAGCCATCTATGACAGTATCACCAAGTAAACAATTCTATTATTGTTTTTCTTGTGGTGCTGGTGGTAACTCTATTAAATTTTTAATGGAATTTACTCGTGCAAATTTTTCTGATGTTGTACTTTCTCTTGCAAAGAAGAATAATATTAATGTTGAAAATCTTGAGGGTCCCCAAGTCGAAGCTTATAAAAAACAATTATCTAGAAAGGAAGAGCTTTATAAAATATTAAGAGTCACTAAAAATTGGTTTAAGTCTCAATTAAATAATTCTCTTGGTCTTGAAGCTATGAAATATTTAACATCCAAGAGAAACTTGAGTAATAAAATTATTGATGAATTTGAATTAGGTTTTGCCCCAAATTCATGGAATGATTTATTTAACTATCTATCCAAGGTAGAAAAATTTCCTATTAATCTTATATTGGCTTCAGGTCTTGCAATTTCTAAAGATAATTCTGATAAGATTTATGATCGTTTTAGAAATAGATTAATCGTTCCAATACATGATATGCAGGGACGTGTAGTTGCCTTTGGGGGAAGATCTCTTGATGGACAGGAACCTAAATATCTTAATTCCCCTGAATCAGAGATATTTGAAAAAGGTAAAATGTTGTTTGCATTTGAAAAAGCATCTAGCAATATAAGAAAAAGAGATAAAGCTATTATTGTTGAAGGATACTTTGATGTAATTTCACTTCATTCAAAAGGTATTGCTAATTCTGTAGCTTCTCTCGGTACTGCACTTAATAAGTATCAAATTTCTCAACTATGTCGATGTACAGATAATAAAAATATTATCTTGAATTTTGATTCTGATAATGCAGGGATATTAGCTACAAAAAGGGTAATAAAAGAAGTTGAAAGCTTATCACTACATGATCAAATTAATCTTAAGATACTTCAACTTAATGATTTTAAGGATCCTGATGAATTTTTGAATAGTCATACTAGAGAAGATTATTTTAACTTAATTGATAATTCATCCTTTTGGATTGATTGGGAGATTGATCAGGTTTTTAAAGATAGAGATTTAACTAAGTCTGATGATTTCCAGAGTGTTATTTCTTTATTAGTAAAATTGTTGAGCAAATTACCTCAATCATCCACTAGAACGCATTACTTACAAAAAGTTTCCGAAAGATTGAGTAAGGGTCAAGCAAGATTAGCTATACAGTTTGAACAAGATTTACGAAATCAAGTTAAGGGATTTCGTTGGCACGGAAGATCAAAAAAATTTGAACAACCAAATGAAATTTCTCGTCGTGAGAAAAATGAATCTGAAATAATTTTTTATTATTTACATTGTCCTGATCTTCGGCTTTTTATTCGCGATGAATTTCTTAAAAGAGAAATCAATGGTTTCAATACTAAATATATTCAAAATTTATGGGAAACTATTTCAAAAATTGAACAAAATAATTTGGGTTTAAATTATTTAAATGAATTAAAACATTCAAATAGTTCTATTCTTCATAAAGATTTTTCCTCTATCAACTTAATTTCACTTCTACCTGACTACTTAGCTCTTAATAATCCTGATTCATCAAATAAAATTAATAATTTTGTTAACCCAAATGAGTTGTTTCTAACATTGCTTATGAATCCTAAAGATAATTTACTAGGAACTTTATCACTTCTTGAGAAATATAATTCTTTAAAAAGATGTAGACACTTGATTGAATCTTGGGGATCTCAAAGATTAAAAACTTTAGAAAATTGTATATCTATCTTGATTGATAATCCTTCTTCAGCTTTATCAGGCAATAATAAAGAGATAGATGATCTTTTTAAGGATTTGAACTCAGATGCTATTAAATTTCAGGAATTATATTACCTAGAAAGACAACATATAAATTTTTTAGATAAACAACGCTGTGGAAATTTTATTGCTAGTTAACATGTTTTATCTATATTTATAGACAATATTTTTTCATCATTTTTTTTACCTTTTTGGGCTTGTCTTCAAGAATATAAGCTTCTACTTCTTTTGCATAAGTTCCAGAAAAATTGGAAGTAGAGAACTCTAATGATCTCCTCTTACTTTGATGTAATTTACCTTCTAAAATTTTTATATCCCCTACTGTCTTATTGTTGTTACATTTTTGTATAGCATGAGTAGCTTCATGTCTTAATGCTTTTCTTATTGCTAATTCTGTTTTGAAGTTATCTTTGTTTGGTTTCTGCTTTGAATTTCTATAATTTGTTTTCCTTTTTGCATTTTCAGTACATATTATTATTTTATTTTCTACAAAATTATGCAGTCCTTTTATTTCTTTATTTAAGAGACACTCTATTTTGTTTTCTTCAACTATATAGTTTGCTTTTATTAATAAGTCAAGAATCTCTTTATCTAATTTGCTTAAAAATATAATAAATTCCATTTTATTTTTTAATTTACTATAGTTGGGATTTGGTCTATATCAGTTGTAGATGAGCGACTTAAGAAATTCTTATTCATTGTCCAACTTCTTGGCATTTTTGTAATAGCCCATGTAATTGCATTGTTATTAAATCTCTTATTTAATAAATCAATAGTTCTCATTAGATTTGCTGATTTTTTTAGGTCTTTCTGACATTTGTAATTGATAACTGATTGCTGTAAATATTCATTATTAGTTAAATCCTGCATTAAAACACCAGCTTTCGAAAATTTATATTCGGGATTATAAATTTCTTTAGATAATTCAACTACTATTTTTAAAATACTGTTTGTGTCGTCTGTTGCCGTTGTAAGTTTTCTATGAGCACTTCTTTGATAATTCTGACTTGAATATTTACTGGTTCTGGCAAATACTCTAATGTCAGATGATTGCAAATTCTGACTTCTCATCTTTTCAGATGCTTTTATTGCGTGAGTCGCTAGTGCTTGAGTTAAGTCTTCTAATTTTGTGATAGGAGTACCGAAACTCCTGCTTACCTGGATTTCTTTTTTTGATTTCTTGTTTTTTTCTATAGGCAGACATTTATAGCCTTTCAGTTCTAATTGCAGTCTTTTCCCTACGATGCCTAATTTCTTAATGATTTCATTTTCTTCCATATCTCTTAGTTCTCTCGCATTTTTAATACCTTTACTTTGTAACCAATTAGAGGTTTGTTTCCCGACTCCCCATATCTTATCTATACTAATTCTTTTCAAATAATGATTCTCATTTTCGGTTCTAGCTAAATCAAATATTCCAGCTGAATAATCAATATTTTTAGCTAGTTTATTAGCAATTTTTGCTCTTACTTTATTTTCTCCTATTCCTACTGTTATGGTAATCCCTAGATTCTGATATATTAATGATCTTATGCTTCTTGCCCAAGGATATAGATTTTCATCATTAGGTCTAGAAATCGAGACGAATGCTTCGTCAATGGAATAAATTTCTATCTGTTCACAGTAGTTCTTCAGTAAATTCATTAGTCTTCTGCTCATATCCCCATAAAGCGAGTAGTTTGAGCTTAAGACTGCTACATCTAATTTATTTAGTCTTTCTTTGACCTTAAAATACGGAGTTCCCATTTTAATTTTTAAAGCTCGCGCTTCAGGGCTTCTTGCAATGATACATCCGTCATTATTAGATAAAATTACTACTGGTTTATTTCTCAAATGAGGATTAATATTTTGTTCACATGACGCGTAAAAATTATTAGCATCTATAAGAGCTATTGCATCAATATTTGAAATTCTCATAAATAGCTATGTATTGAATAAATAACAACTCCCCATATCTGTACATCAATATGGTTTTTAAATCTAAAATCAGGATAATTATGATTTTCTGCTTTTAAATATAATTCATTATTTTTTATAGATAATCTTTTTATTGTAAATTCTCCGTCTATCATCGCAATGATGATATTCCCTGGCCTGGCTGTTAAGCTCTTGTCTACTATTATTAAATCTTTATCTTTAATTCCTGCATTTATCATTGAGTCACCTTTAACTCTAAGAAAAAAAGTGCTAAACGGATTAGATATTAAATGTTCGTTTAAATCAATATTTTCTTCCGTATAGTCATCTGCAGGAGAAGGAAACCCTGCTGATACCGAATCAGTTAATAAAGGGATTTTAAATTTTTTAGTAGTTGAATCAAAAGAATCCAAGGTTAAATTAATAGTATATATGTACTATATAATAAAAAATCAAAAAATAGTTAGTTATTAAAGTTTTATAGATTAATTTCAGATTAAATCTAATCTTTTTAAGACCGATGGTAGGGGGAGTTGCTAGATATAGAAATAGCTCTATAGATTTGCTCGATTAGGATTAATCTAGCTAATTCATGAGGAAAAGTTAAAGGAGACAAGCTTAGTACAAGATCTGATTTTTCTTTTATATCTGAACTAACTCCATCAGTATCACCGATTAAGAAATTAATTTTTTTATTTTTAAAATTCAAGAGTAAGGAACATAGTTCAACTGAATTAAACTGTTTCCCTTCTTCACTTAGGCATATAATAATATTGTTATTGGATCTAAGATTATTTAAATTAAAAGTCTTTAACTCATGAATGATAAGTTCAGGCATTCTTTTTTTATATTGATTAATTCCATCTCTAATCCAAAGTTTCTTTATTTTGCCGATAGCATAAATTGCTAATCTATTACTCTGAAGCATAAGTAAATATTTAAACTAATTATTCATCAAGAAGATAATTAAATTCATCATATAGTTCCTCTTCGGTTGTTAATTTCATGGAAAAATTATCTTTTTTAGAATTCATATTAATATGATTAATCTCACTTTTTCTTAGTGAATTATTAACGTTAGAAGTTTCTTCTAAAGATTCTGAATTATCAATTAAAGAATAAAAAATTTTATTGGGATCTTCTGAATTAAGTGGATTGGTTATTAAATTATCATTATTAGTTATATTTGTGAAATTATTTATATTTTTACTTTCGTTATTTAAATTTTTATTTTTTTTTAATTTATTGAGTTTATCTAAATTTTTTTTTGATAAGCTCATGATATAAAGGATTAAATAAATTCATATTTAATTTAAACATATTATTTATCTTTTAGATGAATTCTAAAAACTATCATCAAAAAAAAAGATTTGGACAACACTGGTTGGTAAATAAAAAAATATTAGAAAAAATCAAAGAAATTGCTGTTCTTAATGAAAATGACGTTATTTTAGAAATTGGTCCTGGTAAAGGAGCTTTAACATCTAAGTTGTTAGATTCAGAAATTAAAAAATTACATGCGATTGAATTAGATAAAGATTTAATAAATTTATTAAATGATAAATTCAATAACAATGATAAGTTTTCACTTCAGCAGGGAGATATTCTTACCGTAAATTTAGATTCGATCAATAAGAAGATTACAAAAGTGATTGCAAATATTCCTTACAATATAACTGGCCCAATATTGGATATTTTCATAGGTCGATTGGGCATTATAAAAAATTATAATTACGAAAAAATAATATTTTTAATGCAGAAAGACGTTGTAGATAGGATTTTGTCAAAAGAAGGAAGTCCCAATGCTGGTGCCCTTAGTGTAAGAATGCAACTTCTATCAAAAATAAAAAGAATATGTGATGTGCCCCCTTCATCATTTAGTCCGCCTCCAAAAGTTTTTTCTTCTTTAGTAGTTTTCGAACCAATTAAAAATGATTTAAGATTAGATATTAGTCTGGAAAAATATATAGATAAACTTCTTCGAATTTCATTTAATTCAAGAAGAAAAATGCTTAGAAATACTCTTAATTCAATACTTTCAAATGAAGAGATAAATGAATTATCTGAATCTTCAAAAGTTTGTTTTAATTTAAGACCACAAGATATTTCAATTGAACAATGGATTAAGCTTGCAGAAAATTGTATTAAAATTAAAAAATAAAAATTTAAGTATATGCAAGATTTAGCTAAAACGAAAATTAACATAAAATCTCCTGCCAAAATAAATTTGCACCTTGAAGTCATTGGTAAAAGAGAGGATGGATTTCATGAGTTAGCAATGATTATGCAAAATATCGATCTTTCTGATTATTTAGAATTTGAATTTAATAATGAAGGTTTAATTAAACTTGAATCTGATTGTAATGATTTAAGCTTGTCTGATGATAACTTAATTGTTAAATCGGCAAATCTATTAAGGAAAAATTCAAATATAGATTACGGTGTGAATATATTTTTAAGAAAAAATATTCCAATTGGCGCAGGATTAGCTGGTGGATCCAGTAATGCAGCAGCAACATTAATTGGTCTTAATAAGTTGTGGGATTTGAACTTAGATAAAGAAACATTATGTTCATTAGCATCAACTTTAGGATCTGATATTCCTTTTTTTATAAATGGTGGTATTCAATTATGTTTTGGAAGAGGAGAAATTTTGGAGAAATTAGATTCAAACTTTGAATATGGAGTAATTCTTTTAAAAAATCCAAATGTATCAGTATCTACAGCAGAAACTTATAAAAAATATAGTAATAGATTTTTTGAACAATATCTTACAAATAGAAAAATGATTGAGAACATAAGAAAAGATTTAAGAGATAATGGTTTAAATAACTTAAATTTTGATAATCAACATTTAACTATAAAAAATGATTTGCAGTTAGTTGTTGAAAATGAAAATGATTCTGTAAACCAGGCATTATATTTACTTTCTAAATTAGAAAATTGTCTCACATTTTCAATGAGTGGATCAGGCCCTACATGCTTTGCACTCTTTAAAGATTTAGAGACTGCTAAAAAAGAATTAACTGCAAATTCTAAATTATTTAAAGATAAAGGTTATGATTCATGGGTTTGCACTTTCCTTAAAAAGGGAATAACATTCATTTAAATTTTTTTATATAAAAATCTATTGTGGCTGATAATAGTAATGAGAAAATTGAAAGAAATATTCCCGAAAAAGGACCTTTAAATTTTATTGTTGGATCATTAACAAGTTTTTTATTATTTATATTTTTTTATTTTTTAAGTAATAAAATTGCAATTTATTTTTCAGTGCATAAACCATCTAATTCTTCTGAAATAGTCCAAAATATTTCCTCTAGTATTAATACCTTAATAATAGGATTATCTTTTTTGCTAACTTTCTCTTTTGCTTTTATTGGTATAGGACTTTTTATTGTATTTATTCGCAGTTTTATTGTGAAGAAAAGCTGAATTGCCAATATTATTAAGAAAACTCTTTCTTTGAATGTCTTTACATGACTTAGGCCTTTTAGTACTTTTGCTATCGCCTGGAATGATTTTATCAATATTACTACTCATAACCTTCGCTGAAGGAGGATGAATTATTCAAAGTGGTAGGATTATATATGTGATTAATTAGGTAATTAATTGTGGCTGGAACATTATTATTTAATGCTTTGAAAGAGGCAATTGATGAAGAAATGGCAAATGATGTAAATGTTTGCGTTATGGGGGAAGATGTTGGTCAATATGGAGGATCTTATAAGGTAACTAAGGATTTATATGAAAAATATGGAGAGTTAAGAGTCTTGGATACTCCAATTGCAGAGAATAGTTTTACGGGAATGGCTGTGGGTGCAGCAATGACTGGCTTAAGACCAATAGTAGAGGGAATGAATATGGGTTTTTTGCTTTTAGCTTTTAATCAGATATCAAATAATATGGGTATGCTTAGATATACAAGTGGCGGAAATTATAAAATACCAGCAGTAGTTCGAGGACCTGGTGGAGTTGGTCGTCAACTTGGTGCTGAGCATAGTCAAAGACTTGAAGCATATTTTCATGCAGTTCCTGGCATAAAGATTGTTGCATGCAGTACACCTACAAATGCTAAAGGTTTAATGAAAGCAGCTATTAGAGATGATAATCCGGTTTTATTTTTCGAACATGTGCTCCTATACAATTTGTCCGAAGAATTACCTGAGGGTGATTATACTTGCGCTTTAGATCAGGCTGACGTTGTAAAAGAAGGTAGAGATATTACTTTATTGACTTATTCAAGAATGAGACATCACTGCCTTAAAGCCATTGAAGATTTAGAAAAAAAAGGAATAGATGTTGAGTTAATAGATTTAATAAGTTTAAAACCATTTGATATGGATACCATCTCAAAATCAATAAGAAAAACAAATAAAGTAATTATTGTTGAGGAGTGTATGAAGACTGGAGGTATTGGTGCAGAATTAATCGCCTTGATAACAGAAGAGTGTTTTGATGATCTTGATGCCCGACCAATTAGATTATCTAGTCAGGATATTCCAACTCCGTATAATGGAAATCTTGAGAATTTGACAATAATCCAACCACATCAAATAGTTGAAAAAGTTGAACATTTAATTAGTGGGAGTATATAGAAAATGAAGAGAAGGCAAGGTTGGCTTTTTTTTATTATATTTCTACTTACTTTATCTTTTTATCTATTAATAAATTATCCCTTACAGTTGGGATTGGATTTACAAGGGGGTTCTCAACTTACACTTCAAATTATTAAAGAGGAAGGTAAGGTAACAAGGGATGAACTTGAAGCAGTTAATTCGGTTATAGATAAGCGCGTTAACAATTTAGGAGTTTCTGAGTCTAATTTACAAACCCTCGGTGGAGATCAATTGATTTTAGAATTACCAGGCGAACAAAATCCATTAGTTGCTTCAAGGGTATTAGGTAAGACTGCTTTATTAGAATTTAGAACGCAAAAAGAAGGAACATCTACAGATTTAAAAACCCTGCAACTACAAAGATTTAGTATTAAAGAATTAATTGAACAATATTCCTTTGAAGAAAAAAATCAAAATAATGATAATTTCTTAAAAGTTATTCAAGATGATCTCAAAGATATAGAGCAAGAATTGAATTACTTATCTACTAGTAATGATTTATATGGGAAATTAATTGAAATCAAAAAATATGTTGATAATGAAATTACAAATTTATTTATTAAAACAGATTTATCTGGTAAGGATCTTATTAACGCAGGAAGGAGACAAGAACAAACAAATAGTAATTGGGAAGTTTTATTAACTTTTAGTAATTCAGGAGGTGAAAAGTTTGCAGAAATTACAAAGTCAATTGCTGGCACTAATCAACTATTGGCTATTATTCTTGATGGCGAATCTATAAGTGAAGCTAGTGTTGGTAACCAGTTTGCTAGTACTGGTATTACAGGTGGATCAGCAACAATAAGCGGTAATTTTAGTGCTGAAAATGCTAGAGAATTAGAAGTTCAACTTAAAGGAGGCTCATTGCCATTGCCAATTGAAATAGTAGAAACTAACACTATAGGGGCTCTATTGGGATCCAAAAATATTTTAAAAAGTCTTTATGCAGCTATTAGTGGATTAATTTTTGTTGGTATATTTATGATTTTTAATTATAGAATTCTAGGTTTCGTTTCAGTTCTATCTCTAGTACTTTATGGTTTCTTTAACTTAGCCCTATATTCTTTAATTCCTGTAACTTTGACTTTACCTGGAATATCTGGGCTTATACTTAGCATTGGTATGGCTGTAGATGCAAATATTCTAATATTTGAAAGAATCAGAGAAGAATTATATGACGGCAATACTCTTACAAGATCTATTGATAGCGGTTTTCAAAGAGCTAATTCATCTATAGTTGATGGTCATATTACAACTCTTCTAAGTTGTTTTGTATTGTTTTTATTAGGAACAAATTTTGTTAAAGGGTTTGCGGCAACATTAGGTATTGGAGTTCTAATAAGCTTGTTTACCTCATTAAATTGTTCTAAAACTATTTTGCGATTTTTTACAACATACCAATCTTTAAGACAAAAAAATCTCTATCTACCAAAGAATAATTTTTCAAATTAAATTTTTTGTTTCTAATTTCTCATGAAATACAATCTTGAACTAATAAAAAATAAAAAAAAGATAATTAGTTTTTCAACTTTCCTTATTTTGTTTAGTCTTTTAGGAATTTTATATTCAACTTTTAATACTTCTTATAAGAAACCTATAAATTTAGGGATGGATTTTGTTGGAGGAAATGAACTTAGAATAGAAAGAGTTTGTGAAGAAGAATGTTCTAATCTTTCCCCTGATTCAGTTTTAGAAAATTTAAGAGAGATCTCTAGTAATAAAAACTTTATAAATAATATTAAATTACAATTTCAAAATAATAATAAATTAATTTCAATAAGAACACCTTATTTGAGTATCGAAGAATCAAATAATCTAATTACTAATCTTGATAATATTATTGGACCTCTATATTATGAGAGTAAGGATTCAAGATTAATAGGACCAAAGCTTGGGAAAAGATTACTTACCAATTGTATTACTTCATTGTTGGTTTCTTTATTTGCAATATCTTTATATATAACTATTAGGTTTGATAAAAAATATGCATTATTTGCATTATTAGCTTTATTCCATGATTTATTAATTGTTTTCGGTATATTTTCCTGGTTGGGAATTATATTATCTGTCGAGGTAAATAGTTTATTTGCGGTTTCCTTGTTAACTATTGCTGGTTATTCTGTAAATGATACTGTTGTTATTTTTGATAGAATTCGTGAGAATTTAAAATCAAAGAAAGAAGGCTATAACGAAACTATTCAATTATCAGTAAACGAATCATTTAGGAGAACAACTTTTACCAGTATTACAACCCTTATCCCTTTATTAAGCATAATTTTGTTTGGATCTTACTCGCTATTTTGGTTTTCTTTGGCCTTATCATTAGGAATTATTGTTGGAAGTTATTCAAGTATTTTATTGGCTCCATCTTTGTTGCTTAAAGACTGAGCTTAAGCTTCTCATTTTATGAAATTGAATTACTATTTGATAATTTTATTTTCTTTAGTTTTAATAGATCTTTCTACTGAGCTAAGAATATTATATGATCATTTTACTTTTAGTTCTCTATATTTTGCTATAGGTAAACATCCTTTAGCTATCTTTATACTTTTTTCATACCCATATTTATATAAAAAATTAATTAAGTAGCTTTTAAATATCTTTAAATGATTCTTTGATTAAAACCTGTATTACTACAGCTAATGGAAGAGATAGTATTAAGCCTAGTGGACCAAAAATGAAGGTAAATCCAAATTGTGATATTAATGTCAATCCAGGAAGTAGGTTTGCTTTTTTCTTCATTATAGATGGCATTATGATGTAGCTTTCAATATTTTGAATGATTACATATGATCCTAAAACTGCCAGTGGTTTCCAAAAATTATCTAGTAGTGCAATTGAGATTGGAAATATACCACTAATAACTGGACCTATATTCGGAATTATATTAAGAACCATTGCTATTAAGGCATTTGAGATAACGTATTTGACATCTAATATAGATAAAACTATTAATGATAATAAACCTACTGATAATGAGCTTATGACCATAGAAAAGGTCCAATTTGCTAATGCAATATTGCATTTTTCCAGAATATTTCTAAATTTATTACGGTAATTTTTTGGTATTAATAGAAGTACATTTTCTTTATATTGTTTTGGTTCAATAGAAATCATCAAACTCACTGCTAATACGAATATTAATCTCAAAAGACCTGAACCTAGATTCCCCGCAATATTAATTAAATTCTTAAAACTTTCTTGAATAGCTTTTGCAATAGTTGAGACATCTGGAATGGTAACTACATTATTTATTAAACTGAATATGTCTATAACATTTTCTGATTGTTCGCCATAAAATAAGCTATTAAATTTGTTCAGATTTGTATTGATCAATATATTTATTTTTGATAAACCATTTGGAATGTCAACTAGTATTTCATTGAATTCCTTTATAAATGGAGGTAATACAAGAATAAAAATAGTAAATATTATTACTGATATGACGGCCAAGACAAGAAACAAAGAAATCGATCGAGGAATTTTCAAACCTTTTTGGATTTGATTAGATAAATTACATACAATATTTGAGATTACTAAAGAACAAATTATTAGCAGAAGAAAATCCCTTAAAATCCATACTATTAATAAAGTGATTAATATTACTACTAACTTAAAATATGATGAACTATTCAATTTTCATAATATTCTACTTCTTTTCAGAATATCCTAATCCATTTGATTTGGCATAACTATTTGCAAATCTCATAAATCTGTCAAAGTCTGGTGTGTTCTTCCAAATATAAACCGCTTCTAAAAATATTGGTTCTCCATCAACAAACTTTACTTTAACTTCTCTAGTTAATATTTCACCCTCGGAATCTATCATCCGCATACCTGTGATTTCACCGTCTGTAATTGAAGATAATGCCTGAGGTTTTTCAAACAAAAATAATGCTTGACCGGTGGTACCATCTTTACTCCTAGTCAGTCTTATTTCAGGCACTACTGGTTCATCAGTTCCCTCATAAAATTGTATTTTTGCAGTTTTATTTGTTGTCATAATATTCGGTTGATAATTTTTTATCTTAGGAAATATTTTTCATATTCGTTTGTAGTTATTTTATAAAACATTATTAATTAATCCTAGGATACTTTCATCATATTTTTTATCAGTTAAATCTATTATCTTTATATTTGTTTTGCCAACCTTTTCATATTCATAACACTTATCGTAATAATCTAAAACTGATCTGCAAACTAAGTCCCATTTCTCATTATGAATTGATTCAAGAGCTATTTTTGTTCTTTGCGGTCCTAGTCTTTTTTTTATCCTTAGTACTGATTCTTGTAGTTCCTCTTTTTTAAATACACTATAAGTATCTATTAACTCGTCTAACCTGTTAGATTCGCTCCTTATAATTTCAATCCTCCTAGAGTTTTTCATCTGATTGAAGAATTCATGAGGAATTTTACATTTACCTATATTTGCACTTTCAGCTTCTACAAAAATATTATTAGAAAATTTAAAAGAATTTAATTTTTCTGCAATTATATTTTCAAATTGTTCATTTGAAGGTTGTTTTTTCATTCCTAAACCTCCAAATGTACTTCCTCTATGACAAGCAAATCCTTCAAAATCAATAGTTTGATATTTATTTTTATCAAGTAATGATAATAATCTTGTCTTCCCTGTTCCTG
>CACJAC010000012.1 GCA_902591275.1 uncultured Prochlorococcus sp.
TCAAATAGAAGAAATTGATTCCTTTCTTTGCAAAATTAAAGAATCTCAAATTAGGACAGGTTTGCATATTTTTGGCAATAGGCAGAATGATATTAATGAAATAAATTTATTCTTGTGTATTGCTAGAGTACCAAATACGAACAGAATTGGTGTTACTCAATATTTAGCAAAACATTTAAAACTAGATATGAACCCTTGGACAAATCAATATGATCAAATGTTAAGTGAAAAGGATAAAAAAATATTATTGACTTTTTCCAATAAAAACATTTTAAACTTTAGAATGGCTATTGATTTTTTAGAACAACAAGCAAAGTATTTAATATATTTGTTTTTTTACAAAAAGAATATCACTATAAAAAATCTAGAAAAATATAAAAATCAGAAAATAATAGACTATTTCTTTAATGAAAAAAAACATAATAAGTATTTTTTATTATTAAAAAAAGATATTCTAATTCCAATCATTAATTCTGCATATAATGAAAAATTATCATTTATTAACTCATTAAAGGGACAATATGTAAAAAGTGGCCCATCTGGAGCTCCTACTAGAGGTAAAACTGAAACTTTACCCACTGGTAAAAATTTCTTTTCAGTTGATTCGAGAGGACTGCCAACTGAATCAGCATGGAGTGTTGGTTGTCAGTCTGCTTCACAAATACTTGATTTATACAAACAAGATAATGGAGAAGATTTAAAAAATATTGCAATATCTGTATGGGCAACATCCACAATGAGAAATGGAGGTGAAGACATTTGTCAAATACTATATTTATTAGGAGTACAGCCTATTTGGGATGGGCCTTCAAGAAGAGTAGTTGATCTAGAAATCATTCCTTTAGCTGTTCTCGAAAGACCAAGGGTTGATGTTACTTTAAGGATTTCGGGAATGTTTAGAGATGCATTTCCACAGTTAGTTAAATTAACTTCTAAAGCAATAAATCTTGTTTCTAATCTTAATGAGGATGATAAATTTAACCCTCTCGCTGGGGCATCAAGGGATGGTGATTCAATTAATCGTATATTTGGGTCAGCCCCAGGTTCATATGGAGCTGGTCTGCAAGAACTAATTTCAAATTCTAATTGGGAAAATATTGATGATTTTGGAGAATCTTTTCTTAATTGGAGTAAGTGGATTTACAGTGATAATCTTGAACCTATAGAGGATAAAAAATCATTAGAAAATGCTCTTAAAAATGTGCAGTTAGTTGTTCATAACCAAGATAATAAGGAACATGATATTTTAGATTCTGATGATTATTATCAGTTTCAGGGTGGATTATCTTCAGCAGTAAAAAAATTGAGCGGTAAATTTCCTGAAATGTATCATGGTGATTTATCAAAATTTGGATTATCCAAAATTTCAAAATTACAAGATGAAATTAATAAAGTTGTTATATCCAGAATACTTAACCCTAAATGGATAAATGGAATGAAGGATAATGGTTATAAAGGAGCGTTTGAATTTTCAGCTACACTAGATTACTTATATGCTTTTGATGCTTCTACTGATGTAGTCTCAGATTGGTGTTATGAGGAAGTTTATAAATCATGGTTATGTGATCTGGATCTTAGGAATTTCTTTCTAGAGAATAATCCATGGGCTTTAAGAGATATTGCACAAAGATTTCTTGAAATTGTCAATAGAAAAATGTGGAATAATTGTTCATCAGATGTCATTGAAAATTTAAAGAACATAATTATTAATACTGATTCAATAATTGAAAAAAACGAATTCTGAATTATCTACCTAATAGCGAAAGTCCATGACTATCTGTTCCGCATGTTTTTAGCATTGAGTATTTATCTGCTAATTTATCTATTTCTGAACATACAAATAAACTAGGATTCCATAATTCATTAAGTTCATAATCGTACCAAACCTCTATTCCATCAATACCTTGTAATTTGGCTTCTGGAATTAATTTATAAAAGGGAATCCTGTATCTCGCTGGATGTGCTAGAAATGATAAACCACCAGCTAAATTTATTGCTTTTATAACTGATTTAATATTTAAATCATTACCTATTGGAGACTCTCCAAGGATGTAGGGATTTAGGTATTTACTTTTTATATCTATTCCCAATCCAATTACATGTACTAAACATCCTAAAATCAAACAATTAATTTCTATTCCCGAAATTAATGTAAAAGAATCTTTAGGATAATTTTTGAGTATATTATTTTTTTGTATATATTCATGAGCTTTAATTGTATGATGATCGGTTATTGATAAAAATTTCAAGTTATTTTTATAAGCTTGTTCTAAAAGTTCATATGGTTCTAAACTTCCATCACTAAATTTTGTATGACAGTGAAAATTAATATTTTTAGGACAACTATTTTTATTAATATTGGAAGTTAATTTTACTAAGTCTTCCCTATTCATTACTTAATGAATTCTCATTTTTCTTTCTAATCTTTGCATATAATTGTATTGAAGCCAACATGAAAATAATTAGTCCAAATACGCTCCATGTAGCAACACTAGTTGGAAAATTATTTTTAAAAATAACTAAAAGTACAATTATAAATAATAATAAAGTAGGCAATTCATTTAATAATCTAAGGTTTTTTGCTGAAATAGTTGAAGTACCATTATGTAATGAATACATTATTTTATAACAATAAGAATGATAAATTACTAATCCCAAAACAAAAGAAATTTTAATTTGCAACCACTTCTCACTTAACCAACTTGGTTGCATAATAACCATGCAAATAGCCATACTTAAAGCTAATATCATCCCAGGTGTTGTGATTATATTAGCCAGCCTTTTTTCCATCAAGGTATATTGTTTATTAAAGGCAATTTTTAATTCATTATCCATATTTTTAGATTCTTCATGATATATAAAAAGTCTTACTAAATAAAAAAGTCCCGCAAACCAAACGATTACACCAATAATGTGAAGTGATTTAAACCAGAGATATGCTTCAGCTGCCAAATTACTAGATAAATTTAAAAATATATATTTTTAATATAGTTATATTTAACAATTTCAAGAAATCTATTTTTCAAAAATTAATTAATATTTATAACTCGTTAAAATATTCATATATATCATTTACTGAATTTTTTCCAAGTCCTTTAACTTTTGATAAATCATCTTTACTAGCTATTCTTATCGCGTCTATTGATTTAAAATGCTCAAGCAATTCTCTTATTCTTGATGGTCCTAATCCACTGATTTGGGACAATTGAGATCTATTCATTCTTTTAGATCTTTTGTCTCTATGAAAAGATAATGCAAATCTATGTGCTTCATCTCTTACCCTTCTTAATAGAAGAACTCCTTTTTGATTTTCATCAGTATCAAGAGACTTAGTAAATCCTGGAATAAATATTTCTTCATTTTTTTTTGCCAATGAACATATAGTTACTTCTTCCTCAAGATTTAATTCTTTTAATGCTTTAATAGCTGCATTTAACTGTCCTTTTCCTCCATCAATCATTATTAAATCAGGCCAATCTGATAGAAGTTCATTGTCTAATTTACTATTCGTTTTATCATTTAATATTGAAAAATCCCCTCCGCTTTTTTTAAATCTTGACCATTTTTTAAACCTTCTATGTATTACTTCATATATCGAAGCAAAATCATCACTATGTCCTACAAAAATGTTTGGATCTTTAATTTTATATTTCCTATAATCCTGTTTAGAAGGAATCCCATCAATAAAAACGACTTGTGATGCTACAGGATCACTACCTTGAATATGGCTTATATCATAACCTTCAATTCTTTTAGGTTGTTCGCTTAATTCAAGTATTTGGGCAAGATCCTCAATTGATGATTCATTATCTTGTATCCCATTTAATATTCTATCTAATTCCAATTTCGCATTTTTTAAAACCATTTCTACAGTTTCATGTTTTTTATTTCTTTTTGGGATCAAGATTTTTACTTTCTTTTTTCTTAGTTCCGTTAACCAATCCTCTATGGTTGCTTGTTTTGGAAGGTTATATTGAATAAGAATCTCTGATGGTATTTCTACAGGTTCAACATTCATATAATGCTCTTCTAATATCTTTTGTAAAATAAGATTTTCATCTTCATTATTTAATTTTTGACTATAGCCAATTCTCCCAATGAGCTTACCAGATCTCATTTGGAAAATTTGTATACTAGCTACATTTTTTTCTGAAACTATTCCAAAGATATCTCTATTAATTGAAGAATCTGGTATTGATATTTTTTGTGATTCAGTTAATAATTTTAAACCTGAAATTTGGTCCCTTATTTTTGCTGCATTCTCATAATCTAAATCATTCGAAAATTGCAGCATTTTTTTTTGTAAAAATATTTCTAAGTCATCATTTCTTCCCTGAAATATCATAGATACTTGTTTCATTATTTTTTTATAATCGTCAGATGATATAACTTCCTGGCAAACACCTGGACATCTTCCTATTGAATAATTCAAACAAGTTCTATCTTTATAGACTGGCCTTGGTCTTTGTCTAAGTGGAAATATTTTTTTTATCGTAAATAATGTTCTCCTTAATAAGCCGACATCTACATAAGGTCCATAATATCTATCCAAATTATTTCTATTTCTTCTTCTTCTTGTAATAAATATTCGAGGATATTTTTCACTCCAAGTTATACAAAGATATGGATATTTCTTATCATCCTTTAAAAGAATATTAAAATATGGTTTGTTTGTTTTAATTAAATTTGACTCTAAATTTAATGCTTCATATTCGCTATCTGTAACTATTATTTCTATTTCAGTTATTTGACGAACCATCAAACTTAATCGGGGAGTTAAATCTGAATAATTATTGAAATAACTACTTACTCTACTTCGTAGTTTTTTAGATTTACCGATATAAAGTAAGTTATTTTCAATATCTTTAAAAAGATAACAACCAGATGACTTTGGAATTTCGGATAATCTTGATTTTAATAACTCCTTATTATTAATTAATTTATATTCAATTTTAAAATTATATTTGTTATTTGTTTTTTCTATAGAGGAATTACTCATTTATAATGTTTAGCCTCCATAATTCCAGCCAGTTGAAGATAAATTTAGTGAGTCAACATCATTATTCAGATAAGCAGATTGAACCTCTCCTACAAAAACGGTATGGTCTCCATGCATAACACTTCCAACAACATTACATTCAACACCACCAACACTATCAACTAAAATAGGCAATCCAAGCTCACCTAAATTAAATTCAACAGATTCAAATCTACCTCCTAATGCTTTTTGAGGTTTAAAGAAAACAGCTGCTAGATCCTTTTGATCACTTTTGAGCACATTTAATGAGAACTTATTGGTTGACTTTATTATTTCATGACTAGAACCCTCTGCTCTAACAGCCATCACAACTAATGGTGGGGTGAAAGAACCTTGAGTCACCCAACTTGCAGTAAATCCATTTACTTCATTTTTATCCTCGTCTCTAACACCGCAAATAAATAATCCGTGAGGTATTTTTCTTAATAAGATTTTTTTTGCTTCTAGATTTAATGTCATAATTGATTTAACTAATAATCTTATTTTAACTAAATTTCTTATTCGATCATAATAAATTCATGAAAATTCTTTATCCAGGTACATTTGATCCTTTAACAAATGGTCATCTTGATTTAATAGAAAGGGCTGAAAAAATATTTGGCAATCTAATAGTCGCTGTATTAGAAAATACCTCTAAAACACCAACATTTAATCTTGAAAGAAGAATAATACAAATAAAAAATTCTCTTTCTCATTTACCTAATATTGAAGTTATTTCTTATTCTGGTCTAACTGTTGATTGTGCAAATGATCTAAAAGCTAATCTTATTCTTAGAGGCTTAAGAGCAATGAGTGATTTTGAGTATGAACTTCAGATTGCTCATACAAATAAATCACTTAATAATGATATTGAAACTATATTTTTATCGACAAATACAAATTATAGTTTTCTTAGTAGTTCTTTAGTAAAAGAAGTTGCAAAATTTGGTGGTGAAATTAATCACATGGTACCTCCCTCTGTTGAGAGGGATTTAAAAGAATATTTTAAATAATATTTTTGTTAACAAGATTTCAAGTAATAAAGATCACGTAATAATTTAAAAGCTTTTTCTTTATCAATTTTATTAGAATTTTGGATAATGCTTATAATTATTGGCTTTTCATTTTTATATAAAAAGCCAGATAATGCAAAGACATTTGAAAGAGTCCCAGTTTTGCCAAAAAACTTTCCAGATAATTCACTATTTATAAATCTTTTAGCTAATGTTCCTCTGACTCCCGTAATTGAAAGTGTAGATTGATAAGATTTAAAATCATTAAAATATCTCATTTTATTTAAAAACAATACAACTAACTTTGTTGTAATTTTATTTTTTCGAGACAGTCCACTAGCATCTGCAAAGTATGTATTAGTTACTGGGAGGCCTTTATTTTCAAGCCATCTTTTCAATTTTATATAGTTATTATGGTTCCATGTATTTGAGGCATTTTTAAAAAGAGATTCAGACGTAAAATTATGGCTTTCAGAATTTGTTAGAGTTAATAATGAAAGAATTGGAGTTGAATATACTTTATTTATCTCTTTAAAATTTTTTAAATAAAAAGTTTTTTCTGAATCAAAAAAATTTATATATATTATTGAATTTGGAAATTTATTTTTTAAATAATTTTTAATAAAATTTTCTAATGCATAAATATCATCATTTTTATTGTGATTACTTTCTATTGCAAGAGATGTAATTGGAGATCCATATTCGTAAAGTTTATCAGTATTTGTCCAACCATTAGGCCAATATAATTTTGAATCAATTTCTACAATATTAAAGTTAATAATTTTATTTTCTTTAACATTTGAAATTAGTTCGATTATATTTTCATAATTAAGATCTGGATCACCTTGACCGTGTAAATAATAATCGTTTTTATTTTTAAATAGGGAAGTTTTTAAATTATTATTTAATTTATATTTACTTAAAACATAAGCTGATGAGAATAATTTTTGGTTAGATGCTGGCAACCTTGGAACATCCTCATTGTAGGAACTTATTATTTCCCCTTTATTATTTATAATTGATACACTAAAAGAATCATCAAGCGTTTGATTCAATAAAGCATCATAAGTAGGACATATTTTGTTTTTAGTAATTATTCCCGGGAAATTAAAATAAATACTATTTAAAATATTTATTTTCTGATTTGTTAGTAAATATCTTATTAAGAACGGAGATGTTACTAATACAAGAACAATAAAGAAAAATGAATATATTTTTTTTATCACATTCAATCTATAAATTTACAAAAATAGATTCATTGTCGGGTTTAGTTTCAAATTCTTTTTTAAAAAAATATCTTTTATTTTCTTCCTTGAAAAGCATCCAGTTATTTGGATAAATATGCATAAGAGCAGCTTTATTTAATGGCTGCAGAAAATAAATATTTTTCCATGTTTTGACAAAGTTTTTACGTCGCTCTCTAATTACACTTCCTATACCAATATTGGCATCTTCAAATTTTGGATTTAATGAATAATGCGTACCTTGATAATTATCAGACATTGGTTCAAATGAATCGAAATCATATGGCTGAGGTAGTATCGATATCATTGCACTATCAATATTATTTATATTATTTGATTCATTAAATGATTTAAAAGTAAAGATTTTATCTTTGATATCTGGATAGTCTCTTTGAGCCAAAGCCGCAGCACCTTGATCAGCAAATGTTATGAATACATTATTATTTTTAGACAATATCTTGTAGATAGTTATTCCAATTCTGTTAAACTTCAATCCTTCAAAATTAATTTCTATAGTAAATCTTTTATTTAAATCTAATAAACTTGGAATAATTGCATCCTCCATATTCTTAAGAGATTCATTTAAATCTTTAGGTAGTCTGTAATTGGTTTCCATTAAAATTTGTCAATACATATTTGAATAAGTTCTAAAAATTTATCTATTTCTGACTTATTGTTTATTGAACCTAAAGTAACACGAATATTTGAATATAGTTCATCATCTTTTAAACCAATATTTTTAAGTGTTGAGCTAGGTTTCCCAGATGAGCTTGAACAAGCACTTCCACTACTTATGGCTATTTTATTTTCTGACATGAAATTAACAATCTTATAGGCCCTTATAGGCTCAAATAGTGTATTTAATAGTAGAAAAGAAATATGACAGGGAAGTCTATGGTTAATACTCCCCGTAATCTTTATATGATTATTATCTTTAATTTTTTGAAAAAAATAATTTTTAAGTTTATTAATATTATTAGAAGGAAATTCAGTTCTGTAATCATATAATGTTATTTTTCCTTCAATATTCTTTAGTGATTCATACATTCCAGCGATTAATGGCAAAGCTTGTGTACCTTGTCTAATTGAAAATTCCTGAGAAAGTGATATGTCATTATTTTTTAAAATTTGTCTAGACTTTTCTTTTGTTAAAAGAATACCGATCCCTTTTGGACCTCCAAATTTATGAGCGGATAAACTTAAAAAATCACATTTAAGATCTTTCCAACTGAATATTCCATTACTTAATATTTGAGTTCCATCTATATGAAACATTATATTTAATTCTTCACATTTGGAACCAATAAATTGGACAGGTTGTATTGTCCCAATTTCACTTTGTCCCCAAATAATTGATACAAGCTTAGTATCCTTGTTTAAAAAATTTTCGATATTAGAAATATTTAAAATTCCATCATTATTTACCGTCCATTCGTAAATATCCCAATTTTGTTTTCTTAGTTTATTAGAACAAATAGTTGTTGCTTGATGTTCAACATTTGAAATAACAACCCTACCATTTTTAAATTTCTCATCAATATTATTAAATACAATATTTGTCGATTCCGAAGAACCAGATGTAAAAATTATATCCTCTGGATCTGCTTCAAATATGTAAGCAATTTTAGATCTAATTGTTTCAAGATATGTAGAGCATTTTATCCCCAGCTCATATGTAGATGAAGGGTTATGCCAATAATTCCTATAAGTTGAATTAATTATATTTAAAACATTCTCAGATAATGGAGTTGTGGATGCATTATCAAAATAGATAAAATTATTTTCCATTAATTTACTAACATTGATCCTGAGAAAACCTTTTTAGCATTACCGGTCATCATTACTTCACAATCGTCTTTTGACCAATCAATTTTAAGATTACCTCCTGGTAAGGTTACTATGGTTTGTGAATTACAAAGGCCTAATTTATAAGCTGCCACATGGATAGCACAGGCACCTGTTCCACAAGCCAAGGTTGGACCTGCACCCCTTTCCCATACTTTTACTTTGATATTATCTCTATCTAAAATTTGACAAAAATGCACATTAGTTTTTTCAGGAAATAATTCATTTTTTTCAAGAATAGGACCAAGTCTGGAAAGAATAATTGACTCTATGTCTTTTACAAAGAATATTAAATGAGGATTTCCCATTCCTACGGCATAACCCCTATTATTAAAATCTTTCTCAATAAATTCGTGTGAAGGAATTGAATTTATTTTTTTTTCAATTGTTGTTGGAATATTTTGACATTCTAAAATTGGCACTCCCATTTTTACAGTAATTTCATCATTTATATATTTTGCAATTTTTAAACCTGCTTTAGTCTCAATTTTATATTCTATATTTTTATTATTCATTGAATCATTTACGTGGAGATACTCAACTAAACACCTAATTCCGTTTCCACACATTTGTGCTTCAGAACCATCAGAATTAAAAATTATCATTTTTGCATAATTATCTTCATTAGGTTCTTCTATAAAAATCACACCATCTGCTCCAACACCAAATTGCCTGTTGCAAATTTTTTTTATATCAAATATTTTATTTATCTTGTAATTTTTATATGATTCATTTCCTCTAGAATCTATTATTACGAAATCATTTCCGTTACCTTGATATTTTTCAAAACTTATATTTTTCATTTGTAATTCATATATCTTAAATTTTAATTATAAATTATTCCTTTTAACAATCTATTTCTATTTTATACAATGGATATTAAAATAATAATTTAACAAATAAAAATTAAGTGATTTCTCCCGATAAACAATATGAGGCTGATACCAATTTATATAATCCATCTGAAATAGAAAAAAAATGGCAGTCAATATGGACAGAAAACAATTTATACAAAACCGATGAATTAACTGAGAATAGCGATAAGTTTTATGCCTTATCAATGTTTCCCTACCCTTCAGGAAATCTTCATATGGGACATGTTAGGAATTATGTTATTACAGACTTAATTGCTCGATTCCAAAGGTTTAAGGGTAAATCTGTCTTACATCCAATGGGTTGGGACGCTTTTGGTTTGCCTGCTGAAAATGCTGCGATTGAAAGAGGAATTAGTCCAAGTGTCTGGACTAAAAAAAATATTTCTCATATGAAGTCACAATTAAAGCTTTTGGGACTATCAGTTGATTGGGATAGGGAATTTGCAACATGTGATGAAAATTATTATATTTGGACTCAATATCTATTTTTAGAGTTATACAAGTCGGGTCTTGTTTATCAAAAGGAATCAGAAGTTAATTGGGATCCTATAGATAATACAGTCCTAGCGAATGAACAAGTTGACTCAGAGGGTAAATCTTGGAGATCTGGGGCAATAGTTGAAAAAAAATTATTAAAGCAATGGTTTTTAAGAATTACTAATTATGCGGATGAGTTATTGAAGGATTTAGAAAAATTAGATAACTGGCCAGAAAGAGTAAAAATAATGCAAGATAATTGGATTGGAAAGTCAATTGGTGCAAATATTAATTTCAATATCAATACCAATCCAGAAAAGAAAATAACTGTATTTACAACAAGGCCAGATACTTTATTTGGAGTTACTTATTTAGCAATTTCTGTAAATCATTCATTAATTAAAAAAATTACTGATCAAAAAACCATACAAGATATAGAAAATCTTAAACAATATTTGAAAGATAATAAAAATAATGAACTTGAAAAAATTGGAATAAAAACTAGCTTAATAGCAATAAATCCAGCTAATTCTGAACCTATACCTATTTGGGTGGCTAGTTATGTTCTTGATGAATATGGTACAGGTGCCGTTATGGGTGTACCAGCTCATGATTTAAGGGATTTTGAGTTTGCTAAGAAAAACAATATAGATATTAAACAGGTAATAGTAAAGGATAAAAGTGAACAAAGTAATGAGCTTGATAATGCTTATGTAGAAAATGGATATCTATTTAATTCAAATCAATACAATGGTATAGCAAATACTATTGCTAAATTAAAAATTGCAGAGGAGGGAGTTAAAAATGGATGGGCCGAAAATAAGATTCAATATCGTTTAAGAGATTGGTTAATATCTAGACAAAGATATTGGGGATGTCCGATACCCGTCGTTAATTGCCCAAAATGTGGAGCTGTTCCTTTAAACCAATCGGATTTACCTGTTTCATTACCAAAAGATATAGAAATCTCCGCTAACAAGATTAATGCATTAGGTGATAATAATAATTGGATAAATACAACATGTCCAAAATGTGGAATAGCGGCAAGAAAAGAAACTGATACTATGGACACTTTCATGTGTTCATCTTGGTATTTTTTAAGATACCCATCTTCAAAATGTTCAACTAAGCCATTTGAAAAGAATGAAATCAATAAGTGGTTGCCTATAGATCAATATGTTGGAGGAGTAGAGCATGCAATATTGCATTTGTTATATGCAAGATTTTTTACTAAAGCTTTGCGAGATAATGAACTATTTGATATTGATGAACCTTTTAAAAAGCT
Organism: uncultured Prochlorococcus sp.; assembly: GCA_902591275.1. Taxonomy (GTDB): domain Bacteria; phylum Cyanobacteriota; class Cyanobacteriia; order PCC-6307; family Cyanobiaceae; genus Prochlorococcus_A. The sequence continues at coordinate 11,757 of CACJAC010000012.1, forward strand.
ATTAACGCAAGGAATGGTTCAGGCCGCAGCCTATAAAAACAATAAAACTGGTAAATATGTTTCGCCTTCCGATATTACTGACTTATCAAATCCACGAGATCCAATAGACAATTCTAAACTCGAAGTTCTTTTCGAGAAGATGTCTAAGTCCAAATATAATGGAATAGACCCTGAATCAGTAATTAAAAAATATGGAGCAGATACAGCAAGAATGTTTATATTATTTAAAGCACCACCAGAAAAAGATTTGGAATGGGGAGATACAGATGTTGAAGGACAATTTAGATTTTTAAGCAGGATTTGGAAGCTTTATATAAATAGTGCAAAAGATATAGATAGTAAATCTAATTCCTATCCAGATAAAGAAAAAAGTTTAATAAAGTCAATGAATATCGCTATAAAAGAAATTTCAAATGACATATTAAATAACCAATTTAATACTGCGATTTCAGAACTAATGAAGTTTTATAATTCATTATCTAGTTCCATTAATGACGTAAACAATAATTTAAAAATTGATGCTTTAAAAACATTTTGTATTTTGTTGGCTCCATTTGCACCTCATATTGCAGAAGAAATATGGCATCTTATAGGATTTAAAAAATCTGTACATTTAGAACACTGGCCTTCATTTAATGCCGAGGCACTAAAGGAAGATTCATATGAACTAGTAATACAAGTGAATGGAAAGGTTAGAGACAAAGTAAATATTAATAATGATATGAATGAAGATCAAATTAAAGAATTGACTCTTAAAAGACCTAACATATTAAAATGGATTCAAGATAAGGAAATAAGAAAAATAATTATTGTTAAAGGAAAGATTATGAATATTGTTGTTTAAGAAATTAATTTTTGAATAACTAATGAATTTGGATTTGACCAATCGCCCTTAACTAAATAATTATCATTACCGAAACACATTTCACGGAGTATGAAAAATATAGGTTCACTAACTGAATTATCAAATAATGATGTTATGTCATTTATAGAATATTCTCCACCTTCATCTAATAAATTACTTACTTTTTGTTGATACTCAATAATATTTGCAGCTGCTTTCTTTCCAGCTTCAACTCCAGGTTGATCATATGCATTTATATTAACCAATTCAGCGTAGAAGGATACAGTTCTCTCAAATAAAGCGATTAAGGCACCTAGTGAAAAACAATTTAACTTTTCTAACGTGATAGTGATACTTTGTCTGTTTTCACTAGAGAGTGCTGATCTGGTTCCTTGCAAAAAACCAGAAAGATATTCTTTAGGATTCTCTTTTTCATCAAAAATATTAGTAGATGGAGAATCTAATAATTCAATAAAAATACAAAAGAAATTATCAATACCATCTCTCAGTTGCTGAACATAAGCATGTTGATCTGTAGATCCTTTATTACCAAAAACGGAAATACCTTGATTAACTAATTCACCATTCCTATTAAATTTCTTACCTAATGATTCCATTACTAATTGCTGAAGATATTTACTAAATACCTGTAACCTATCTCTATATGGTAAAACGACCATATCTCTCTTCCCAACGCCATCACCAGTCAAATACCATGCAGATGATAATAATGCAGCTGGATTATTTTTAAAATCACTTATACGTGTAGCCTCATCCATTAATGATGCACCTCTAATAAATTCAAATATATTTTCATTAATAAGAGCTAATGGGAGTAATCCCACAGAGCTTGTAATACTAGTTCTTCCTCCAACCCAATCTTGTAAATTAAATATTTTTAACCAATTTTCAGAAGTAGCCTTTTTAAATAACTTACTATCTTTCATTGTTATAGCTATAGCATTAGAATTCCATTCAAAAGAATTGTTTTCGCAATGACTTTTAATAATTTCCATTGCAATTCTAGGTTCAGGCGTACCACCTGATTTGCTTACTACAACAAATAATGTTGTGGATAATTTTTCAGATAACTCTTCTAACTTTTCGCTAATTAAAAATGGATCAACATTATCGATATAAGAAAAACTTAAGCCTCTAGAGCACTTTTGCAAAGACTCAGTAATAAGTAATGGGCCTAATCCACTTCCACCAATTCCAATCCATAGAACATCAGTATAGTTCTTATTATTCTTATTCCTAATATCTCCATTTAAAATTTGCTTTGCAAATTCAGAGATAGCATTAATATCTTCGCTAATCTCCTCTCCAATTTTTGAAGATGGAGAAATTGACGGATTTCTAAGCCAGTAATGACCAACTTGTCTATTTTCATCAATATTTGAGATTGCACCATTTTCTAATTCTTTTATTGATGAAAATACATCTATAAATTTCTCTTCTAAATTTTTTATCTCTTTACTAGTGAAATTAATTTTGCTTATATCTAACCAAATATTTAATTTTTTATCAAACCAAAGATAATTACAAAATTTATCCCAAGAGTTTAATTCTCCATTCATTTTATATATTTTTTCCTTTAATTATTATTTAATTATATCTATATAAATAGTACATAGATTTGAATCATTTAAATTTGTTTAAATTTTTATCTTCAAATAAATATGTTTTTGAATATAAATATTTAGACTGAAGGTTTTTTTTTTTTCATATGAATTTATCATTGGATTAAAAAAACTTTGGATAATTCATTTAATTACATAATTTCGCCTGAGATATCTGAATTTAGACGATTTTCTCCGAAATTAAAAATAGGTGTACTTGCTTCTGGGAATGGAACAAATTTTCAGGAGTTAATTAATCTTTCAGAAAAAGAAGAATTAGATATAGATATAAAAGTCCTTATAACTAACAAAGATGATGCAGGTTGTATTAAGAGAGCTGAAAGTGTAAAAATACCTCACAAAATAATAAGAGGTAAAGACTTTTTGCAAAAAGATCTATTTGAATTAGAAATTATAAATACTTTAAATAATTTCGATGTTGAACTTATTGTAATGGCAGGCTGGATGAAAATTGTCACTCCTTTCTTTATCAATAAGTTTAAGAATAAAATTATTAATATTCACCCTTCATTACTTCCTTCCTATAAAGGTGGTTCTGCGATAAAGGACGCTATATTAAATGGATCTAAAATAACTGGTTGTTCAGTACATTTTGTTGAAGAGGAGGTAGATAGTGGATCATTGATAATGCAAGCTGCATTGTCAATAAGAGATGATGATAATATTGAATCTCTTTCCAAAAGAATACATATTCTTGAGCATAAAATTTTACCCCACTCAATCTCTCATGCTGGTTTTTTGATAAGAAGTAATTTTATGGAAAATTATTAGTCAAATCAAGACCTTCATACATTGAAAATCCGCTCATAATATTTAAATTTTGAATTGCTTGCCCAGTCTGTCCTTTTAACAAATTATCAATTACAGATAATATAACTATCCTTCCATTTCGAATATCAACTTTAACGGAAAGGAAAATTTGGTTTGTATTTTTAACCCATTTTGTTGAAGGAAACGTATCTACAGGTAAGACTTTAATATTTTTGAAATTTCTATAATAATTATCCAAAAGAATTCTGCAATCATCAGAAGTTAGCCCTGGGTCTCTTAATCTCCCATATATAGTCGAATGCATACCCCTTGAAATTGGAACTAAATGAGGTGTAAAAAGTAGTTCAATTTTATTTCCAGAAATTAATGATGCTACCTGCTCGATCTCAGATGTATGTCTATGGTTTATCAATCCATATGCTGAAAGACCTTCTCCACATTCTGATAAGAGTAGCTTTTGGTTTGGTTCTCGACCACCTCCAGAAGTTCCGCTTTTAGAATCAATTACTATACCTTCATTTTCAATAATTCCCTGCGAGAGGTAAGGAACTAATGGAATAAGAGCAGATGTTGGATAACATCCTGGACATGCAATTAATCTTCCTTTTGAAATGGCTTCTTTATTTATTTCAGGAAGACCGTAGATCGCCTCTTTACATAAATCATAATCATTCCTTTTATAAATAGCAGCTTCTTTGGAATATACTTTTTTCCATTCATCTAAAGACTTATATCTATAATCAGCTGATAAATCAATAACTTTAAGTCCTCTATCTAATAATTTCCTCGTCAATGTTGAAGATAGGCCATTTGGTAAGCAAAGCAAAGCAACATCTGTATTTTTTGAAATATTATCTACTGAAATTTCTTCTATATAAGGATCATTTTCTAGATAAATAAAAGGGAAATTATCATTCCACTTTGAACCAGATGTTTTATTACCACCTAAAAATGAAATTTTGTATTTTTTATTTTTCTTTAAAAGATTTACCGCTTGAATACCGCCGTAACCAGTAGCACCTACTATTGCAACATTCATTTCTTTGAATTGGCAGACTTTAAGATAGGATTATAAAGTGTTGAATTTAAGGTAACTAAAACACTATTTTTCTATATTGATAGGAATAATGAAAGAAACAAGTCCCAAATCAAATAATGGAACAATTTTGGATATAAATGAGTCTTTTAAAATTGAATTTGATCCTATTAGCGATGCTTTAGCCGCTATAAGAAATGGAGAATGCATAATTGTTGTAGATGATGAAAGAAGAGAAAATGAAGGAGATTTAATATGTGCAGCGCAGTTTGCAACTCCACAGCAAATTAATTTTATGGCTACTGAGGGACGTGGTCTTATATGCCTAGCTATGCAAGGTGAAAAGCTAGACTCTTTAGATTTACCATTGATGGTAGATAGAAATACAGATGAAAATCAAACAGCTTTTACGATATCAATTGATGCTGGACCTGAAAATAACGTTACTACCGGAATTTCCGCTGAAGACAGGGCAAAAACAATTCAAGTTGCTATAAACCCAAATACAAAACCTGATGATTTAAGGAGGCCAGGACATATTTTCCCATTAAGAGCTAAAAAAGGTGGAGTATTAAAAAGGGCAGGTCATACCGAAGCTGCAGTTGATATTGCGGCAATGTCAGGTCTTTACCCCGCTGGAGTTATTTGCGAAATACAAAATCCTGACGGTTCCATGTCAAGACTTCCACAACTTAAAGAGTATGCAAAACAATGGGGAATGAAATTAATTTCCATAGCTGATTTAATAAGTTATCGGTTTCAAACTGAGAGATTTGTATTTAGAAAATCCGATGCTGTACTTCCAAGTATTTTTGGTAATTTCAAAGCTTATGGATATGTTAATGAACTTGATGGTTCAGAGCATGTTGCATTAGTTAAACAAAAATCATCAAAATTAAGCGAGCCTGTACTGGTAAGAATGCATTCAGAGTGCTTAACAGGCGATGCATTTGGCTCTTTACGTTGTGATTGCAGACCGCAGTTAGAGGCTGCTTTATCAAGAATAGAAAAGGAGGAAGAAGGAGTTGTTGTTTACTTGAGACAAGAAGGTAGGGGTATTGGTCTAATAAATAAATTAAAAGCTTACAGTTTACAGGATGGTGGATTAGATACTGTAGAAGCTAATGAAAGATTAGGTTTTCCAGCTGATCTCAGAAATTATGGAGTTGGGGCACAGATATTAACCGATCTAGGTATAAAAAAACTGAAATTACTTACAAACAATCCTAGAAAGATTGCTGGATTAGGTGGTTATGGAATTGAGGTTATTGAGAGAGTTCCATTAGTAATTTGTCCAAACGATAATAATGCAGAATACTTGAGTGTAAAAAAAACTAAGTTAGGCCACATGTTTGATGAAGATATTCCTAATTCCAAGAATATTGATCCATTTATTTCAATTTTTCTTGATGGGAAATATAAATCTATTGATCTAGTTCCAATAAAAAATAAAGTTATTAAATTCTGTAGTGATAGTAAAATTAATATTAAATTAGAAAGTACTCCAAGGTTATTAGCTTTTTGGAATCGACCAAAATTAGTTTGGCGAATTTTGCATGATCACAATAGAACCAATTCCAATATTACTGATGAAGAAATAAAGAATATAGAATTATTTATTCAGTTTTTATCCAATTATGAAAATAGTACAAAGATTGGAATTATTGTTTCAAGAAACATTGAACAAGCATTACACCCAAAAAGTAGCATAAAATTAATCAATACCAAATTTACAATAAATAATGAAATCTTATATTCATCTACAAGAAAATTTAATCTAGATAAAGAGACATTTAGTATTGTTTTTGATGGCTAAAAACTACTTTAAAGTTGCCTTTAAAATTTTTGACCCATTAGTAAGCTTTAGCACTACATCCATATCATCAGTCTTACCAAAAACTGTATGAACTCCATCGAGATGAGGCTGTGGTTCATAAACTATGAAAAACTGACTGCCACCTGTATCCTTTCCTGCATGAGCCATAGAAAGTGAGCCTTTTAGATGTTTATTGGAATTAATTTCACATTTTATATTATATCCAGGTCCACCAGTTCCAGGCATACCTGATGCTCCATCACGAGTATTTGGACATCCACCCTGAGCCATAAATCCAGGAATCACTCTGTGAAATGCTAGACCATCATAAAAACCATCACTAATTAGACTCGTGAAGTTTTTAACTGTATTAGGTGCGTCGTCAGAGAAAAATTCAATATTAATGTTCCCAACTTCTGTTTCAAATAATGCAGTTGTCATGTTTTATTTGTTTAGTAATTAATAAATATTTTAGTAGCTAAAGCAACTTTTCAAGGTTTTCCTTAATAGTGTTTATATCAATGCTATCTTTATTACTATTTTTGTCTTCCTCCCAATTTTCAACTTCTAAGTTTTTCTGGGGTGGTGAAATTAATAACCTATCTTCTGCGGTTTTAGGTACAAAATTTTTTTCAACTAATTTGCATTCATAATCTAATTTAATACAGAAATCTTTTATTTCCTCTATATTGATATTCTCAACCGTTGGCAAAGGAAAATCTTGAGCTTCTAGAAGACCACAATATCTAGTTGCATCATCCTTATCTTCAAACATAAGAACGATTGTCCTTCCTTTCAGTTCGATTGAATGAATTCCTTCCTTATCTGTTCCTGAATTATATAAAAGAACAAATACGTTCATAAGCATTTATTTTTCTATTTATATAATATTTGATTAAGAATCAGAAAGTGATAATTCTTGTAATCTTGTATATAAAGCAATTTCCTCATCATTAATATCAGCAGGTATCACTACCAGGATTTCAACATATTGATCACCTACATTATCTTCGAAAGTTAAACCTCTCCCTTTCAAACGTAACATTCTTCCTGTAGATGATTTTGGTGGAACTTGAAGTGTGACATTTCCATCAAGGGTAGGAACCTCTACTGCACAACCAAGAAGAGCATCATGAGGAAATAACTCTAATTTATATAGAACTCTTAAACCATCAATTCTTAGTCCACTTTCCGTTTGAACTTTTAACTGTAGATAATGATCTTTACCTCCTCTTGCAATATTTTCAAGTCTTAATCGCCATCCATCTCCAGCGAAAGGTGGTGTATCAACTTCTACTACAGTTTCATCTTCAAGCTCAATTAAAATTGAAGCTCCATTTAAGGCCTCATTAGGAGTTAATTCAATAATTGTCTCGATATCTTGGTGGAGTTTAACTGGAGGTGGCTCTTCAGGAGAGGTAGTAGGATAATCATGATTATTAAATTCGTCATTATTAGTATTTATCGATTCCTCATCAAATGATTCATAATCATATTCCTCGTAATTCTTTGATGAATATTCATATCCAAATAATGAATCAAGATAATCTTGAAAGTCAGGAAAACCTTTCTCAAAATTATTATTTTCTTTATCATCCTGGTTTTTTTCATCCGAACTATTTTTTCTTACATTAGGATCACGTAAATATTCGTATGCTTCGTTAATTAATTTAAATCTTTCTTCTGCATTCAGATCGTTTTTATTTAAATCTGGATGCCATTTTCTTGCTTCTCTTCGAAAGGCCTTTTTAAGTCCTTTATCATCGAAATCAGGGGATAAACCCAAAATCGACAAATAGTCTTTTTTAGAGGAAGTAGTCATTGTCCCATGGATCATCGTCCCTAGAATTACCATACCTCGAATTTCTATATTTTCTATTCATTTGATTATCCCAAGGGTCATCATCCCAATAATCATCAGAAAAGAGTTCATCCTTTAATGATCCAAATGTATTTTTAATACTCTGTAAGGGATTATTATCAGTTTTCTTTTCAGCAGCAAATTTTCTATTTAAGCCGAATAATGCTTCTTGTAGAGCACTTACTGATATTTCTAATTCTTGAGGATCATCGTCATCTATATACTCTTCAACATCTTGAATAGCCAATTCAACAGCTCTTTGTTGCCTTTCGGCCCCATAAGGTCCAAATTCCAATGAGGCATCTCTAAGTCTTCTCTCAGATTGCGCTATAAGAGTTAAAGCACTATTTTTTCTATCAATTACAGCTCTTGTCTTTCTATCTTCATTAGCTTTTGCTTTAGCTTCTTCAATTATCGAATTTATTTCTTGTTCATTTAAATTAGAACCTCCAGAGATTGTAACTGTTTGCTTTCGTCCAGTTGTCCTATCAGTAGCACTTACTTCTAAAAGACCGTTAGCATCAATATCAAATGCTACTTGGACTTGAGGTATCCCCCTTGGCGCTGGAGGTATTCCTGATAGTCTGAATTTACCGAGTGATTTATTTTCAGATGCTAACGGCCTTTCTCCCTGGCGTACTTGAACAACAACTGATGATTGATTTGCTTCAGACGTACTAAAAACATCAGATTGTCTAACTGGTATTGGCGTATTACGCGGAATGAGTACCTTCATAAGACCACCAATAGTTTCTAAACCTAAAGATAAGGGAGTAACGTCATTAAGAAGTAAATCTTGCAAATCACCACTAATAATTCCAGATTGTATCGCAGCTCCAACTGCTACTACTTCATCAGGATTAACAGATTGACAAGGATCATTTGGAACAAGAGTCTTTACTAATTGTTGAACCATTGGGATTCTTGTGCTTCCACCTACAAGAACTACCTCATCAATATCTTCTGCATTCCATCCAGAATCATCTAAAGCTATTTGCACAGGCTCTAATAATCTATCAAGTAAATCTTGTGATAATGACTCAAATATTTTTCTATTTAATGTTTCTTCAATATGTAAAGGACCCTCATTACTTGTTGTGATAAAAGGTAAAGATATTTTTGTTTTTTGCAAACCTGACAATTCACATTTAGCTTTTTCAGCAGCCTCAGTTAATCTCTGTAAAGCTTGTCTATCTCTTCTTAGATCAATATCATGTTTAGCTAGAAATTTTTCTGCGAGCCAATCCACTATTTTTGAATCAAAATTGTTACCCCCTAGCTGTGTATCTCCACAAGTGGCTTTAACATCAAATACACCATTAGAAATTTTCAATAATGAAACATCAAATGTTCCTCCTCCTAAATCAAAAACTAAAACATTATTAGAAGAACTTTTTTCAAAACCATAAGCTAGAGCTGCAGCAGTAGGTTCATTTAGAATTCTATCTACTTTAATGCCAGCTAATATTGCAGAATCCTTTGTAGCTTGCCTTTGAGATTCATTAAAGTAAGCAGGAACAGTAATAACTGCAGAATCAACAGTATCTCCTAGATAAGTTTCAGCATCATTAATTAATTTTCTAATCAATGAGCTCACTAATTCTTCCGGTGCATACTCTCTTTCTGTATTTGGACTAAGAACTCTAACGCTTCCATTTGTATTCGCCTTTACGCTATAAGGAACAGAAATACTATTCTCATCTAATTCATCCCAGTCACTACCAATAAATCGTTTAAGGTTATAAAAGGTATTTTTAGGATTTAAAACAAGTTGTCTTCTCGCTTGGTCTCCTATTACTATTTCCTTATCTTTTGTAAATCCAATAATTGAAGGTGTAGTTCTAGATCCCTCAGAATTTGCAATAACAATTGGACGGCCAGCTTCTATAACTCCGACTACAGAGTTAGTAGTACCTAAATCTATTCCAACTATTTGCCCCATGATTTTAGATCGCTAAATTAAAGCAAAATTTACTAAAAATTTAATTAATTTATATCTTAGATATTTACATATAATAGTAAAAGTCGAATATTTTCAACTTAATTTAAATAAATAAGATTATTTCTAACTGGTTAAAAAGATCACTATCAACTTTAAAAGGTATTTTAAAGGCAAAGGTATTGATGTATTCAACCAAAATAAACTAATATAAAACGGAGAGAGAGGGATTCGAACCCTCGATAAAGTTGCCCCTATACAGCATTTCCAGTGCTGCGCCTTCAACCACTCGGCCACCTCTCCCAAGATAACCATTTTAACCCTTGATCATCCCATTTTAGAGGAAAGTTATTTGAAAAAGACTTTCACAGTCACGATTAAAAATAAGGAAACCGGAAAGGTTTACCAAGAGCAGGTTAATAGTGATGATTACATACTTAAGGAATTTGAAAAGAAAGGTTTCAAACTTGCATTTTCATGTAGAAATGGTTGCTGTACAAGTTGTGCAGTTAAAATTAAATCTGGAACCTTAGAACAACCTGAAGCCATGGGTGTATCTCAGACTTTAAAAGACAAAGGCTATGCACTTCTATGTGTCGCTAAAGCAACTTCAGATCTTGAAGTAGAAACAACATATGAAGATGAAGTTTACGATTTACAATTTGGACAATATTTTGGGAGGGGAAATATAAGAGTTGCGCCACCATGGGAATTTGAGGAAGATTAACCATCATGTATGAATTAAGTGAAATAGAGGAACTTGCAAATCAAGTAAACTTATCGACTTTGTATGAAATAGCCAAGAATTCCGCTCAAATTGGTAATGAAATTTTAAAAGTTAATTACAATAAAATTCAGAAAATATCATCAAAGGGTAGGAAGGGTGATCTAGTTACCAATGTAGATTTGGAAGTTGAAAATAAAATAAAAGAATATTTATTAGAAGAGACCCCAAACATATCTATAAATGCAGAGGAATCGGGTAAATTAACCAAATCTTCGGACTTAACATGGTGTATAGACCCATTAGACGGTACTACAAATTATTCCCATGGATATCCTTTTTTTGGGACTTCTATTGGTCTTGTATATAAAAATAAGCCAATTATAGGCGCTATATCAGTACCTTATTTAAATGAGCTATATTCAGCTTGTATTGGTTTAGGCTCATTCTGCAATGATAGTGATCTTAAAGTATCTAATCCCTCTAATCTTTCTGAAAGTCTACTTGTAACTGGTTTCTCTTATGACAGATTTGAGACAGAGGATAATAATTATGCAGAATTTTGTTATTTAACACATAGAACTAGAGGTGTTAGAAGAGGAGGTGCAGCAGCAGTTGATCTAGCATTTGTTGCGGCAGGTAAAGTAGATGGATATTGGGAAAGAGGATTGGAGGTATGGGACCTAGCAGCCGGTGCTATTATTGTTAAAGAGGCTGGTGGTATTATTTCTGATTATCCATCAGGCGAATTTAATTTAAGTTCTGGAAGAATTTTAGCTTGTTCTCCCAGCCTTGAGAATGAATTAAAAAATGAACTAGATAAAGTCTCTCCATTTAAAAAAAATCTCTATACCTAAAATTAGTTAAATATTAATATGACAGACATAAAGGAAATTAAATTAGTAGATGTAAAAAATAACTCAAACATCATAAATAATCTAAATAGTATTTATAAACTATGGGGATATGAAGAGGTTTCACCCTCTTTTATAAATACTTTAGAGACCATAAAAGGCCGTGGCGTTATTGACGAAAATCAGGTTGTAGGAATTGTAAGTAATAATTCATTATGTCTTAGGCCAGAAATGACAACATCAATTGTTAAATTGTCATCTACTAGATTAATAAATAAGAAAAGACCAATAAGATTATTTACCAATGGAATGGTTTTTGATAAAAAACAAAATAATAAAAATTCATTTAAGTTGCAAGAAAAATTGCAGAGTGGTATTGAATTAATTGGATATGATACAAAATACCCTGAAATTGAAGTTATTAATATTTTGTTTGATTCAATCGATAATATTAATTTGATGGAAGGTTGTAATTTATTTCTACTAGTAAGCACCACAAAAATAATGGACTTGATGCTGAACAAATATAAAAATAATAATTTTGAAGAAATTAAGAAAAGTCTAGTTAATTTTGATCAAGATAATTTATCTAAATTAGGAATAGATGAAGATGATAAATATATTCTTAAAGATCTTTTATTCACAAGAGGAGAGCCAATTGCAATATTAAAAAAATTAAAAACTATATATGGTACTAGTAAAACATTAGATGACTTAAATTTTTTATTTGAAACATTATCAAAAATATCAAATAAATATGGTGTTAAATTACAACTTGATCCGACTTTTCAACCTCACTTAAATTTATATGAAGGAATAGTTTTTCAACTAATAGGGGATAATGGTAAAAATAAAAGCATCATCGCAAAAGGCGGAAGATATGATGAGTTAGTAAGATCATTTAGTCCTAATGAGAAAATATTTAATGGGATTGGATTTACAATTTCAGTAGACATATTAAGAAATTTAATTAAGGAAGAAAAGACAGATAAAAAAAGGATTTTATTGATGTTTAAAGATTCTTATTTGTTAGAGAAAGGAATGAATGAACAAAAAATACAACAAAAAAAAGGAAATATTGCTGTCTTACATTTAAATCCATGTGATGACTTGGCTAAAGCCAATCAAATTATGAAAGAAAATAATTGTATTGAGATTTTGTGGGTTAAATAAAACCAACAAAAAATTTATTTAACTCACAAATTCATATATTGTTCGGACAATACTCCTAATTAAACTTGATTAACTAGTTTTTACGAAATAGGATTTATTATGTTTGATTTTTTTTAAATGGAAAAAGGCGAAATTCGTATTAATACAGAAAATATTTTCCCAATTATCAAGAAGGCAGTATATTCTGACCATGAAATCTTTTTAAGAGAACTTGTTAGTAATGGTGTTGACGCAATTAGTAAACGAAGAATGGCCTCAATGGCCGGCGATTGCGAGAATGCTGAGGAGGCTCAAGTAAAAATAACAATTAATCGTGAAAAAAATACGTTAACAATTTCCGATAATGGAATTGGAATGAATGATGAAGAAATTAAGAAGTACATTAACCAAGTAGCATTCTCTAGCGCAGAAGAATTCCTAACAAAATACAAAAAAGATAATGATGAATTTATAGGACATTTTGGCCTAGGTTTTTATTCAAGTTTCATGGTTGCAGATAGGGTTGATATATTAACTAAATCAGCAATTGGTGAATTAAAAGCTTTCAAATGGTCTTGTGATGGATCTCCAAATTTCACGTTAGAGGAGTCAGAAAGAGAGGCAATTGGTACAGATGTAATTCTTCACCTACTTGACGAAGAAAAAGAGTTTATTGAGCCTGAAAGGATTAAATCATTAATAAAAAAATATTGTGATTTTATGCCAATAGATGTCTTATTAGAAGGTGAAACAATTAATAAGAAAAATCCACCTTGGAGAAAACAACCTAGTGAATTAAAAGATGAAGATTATATTGAGTTGTATAAATATCTTTATCCTTTTCAGGGAGATCCACTGTTATGGATACACCTAAATACCGATTATCCATATGACATACAAGGAATATTGTATTTTCCTAAATTGTCTGGTAGAGCTGATTGGGAAAAGGGAGAGATTAAACTATTTTGTAATCAAGTATTCGTAAGCGATTCAATTAAAGAGATTGTCCCAAAATACCTTTTACCTCTAAGAGGAGTAATTGACTCTACAGATATACCTTTAAATGTTAGTAGAAGTGCATTACAAACAGATAGAAAAGTAAGGTCTATATCATCATTTATATCAAAAAAAATTGCTAATAAACTCAAGGATTTAATAAAAAATTCTCCAGAATTTTATGCAGAAATTTGGGATTCTATCTCTGCTTTTATTAAAATCGGTGCGATCGAGGATGATAAATTTGCTGAATTAGTAAATAATAGTATAATTTTTGAAACAATAATAAATTCTGATAAAGACGTTACTAAAGATATTGAAAATAAAACTCTTATCAAATCCAATGATAAATATTTCACAACTCTGGAAAATTACAAAGAACGAAATAACTTAACTGACTCTAAAAAAATAATTTACTGTTCAGATTCGATTGCTCAGTCAAGCGCATTAAATATCTGCTTATCAGATAACAAGGAAGTTATTAAATCAGATCCCTTAATTGATGCACAATTTCTTCCTTGGTTAGAAAGTAAAAACGAAGATTATCAGTTTCAAAGAGTTGATTCAGAAATAAATGAACTTGAAGATAAAGAAACTAAAGAAATTGTAGATAAGGATGGCAAATCAAATACAGAAAATCTTAGAGATACGATAGTAAAAGCACTTAACAACGAAAAAGTAACAGTTAAAGTTCAGTCCCTTTCAAGTAAAGGTGCACCACCAGCGATGATCTTGCTTCCAGAGCAAATGAGAAGAATTAATGATATGGGTGCTTACATGGAACAAAAGATGCCTGGCTTACCTGAATATCATGTGCTTTTAATTAACAAGGAACATCCTCTTATTCTTGGTCTTAATAAAATTACAAGTAATAAAATAATTATTGATAAAAAAGACGCTATAGAAAATCCATTGGCATCTAAAATTGCAAATCATGTTTACGATATGGCTAAACTATCTGTTGGCGGATTAGATCAAGAACAGATTATTAATTTACAGAATAAAAACGCTGATTTAATTTCAGAATTGCTTAATTCATTAAATTGAGTCATATGTTAAAATTTTTAAAGATATAACACAAAAAATATGTCAAGAGTTTGCGAACTTACTGGAGCAAAAGCTAATAATGGGATGGCTGTAAGTCACTCACATATTCGTACAAAAAAATTGCAACAAGTTAATCTCCAAAAAAGGAGACTTTGGTGGGTAGAAGGGAAAAAATGGGTAAATATAAAAATTAGTACCAAAGCACTAAAATCTATCCAAAAAGTTGGATTAGATAAATTTGCCAAATCAAATGGAGTTGATTTAAAAAAATTCTAAATTTGATGAGAAATTTAGTTGTAAGTATATTAATATCATTTATTCTTTTAATTAATTGTAATTCAGCAATAGCTTTCGACTTTGCTCCTGAAGTTGGTGAACCTGCTCCAAACTTTCAATTAGAGGGTTTTAATAAAAACATAAAATCAAAAAAAATATGGAAATTAAATGATTTTAAAGGTAAGTGGCTTGTTATGTATTTTTATCCAAAGGACTTTACAGCAGGTTGTACTCTTGAAGCTAAAGGTTTTTCTGAATTAAAAAAGGATTTTTCAAAATATAATGCCGAAATTGTTGGGATTAGTGCTGATAACCAAGATTCTCATGAAAGTTTCTGCAGCGAAAAATCCATAAACTACACTTTACTATCTGATCCTGAAGGAATTATTAGCGATAAATATGGTTCTTGGATTCCTCCATTTTCTGATAGAAATACTTTTTTGATTTCTCCAGAAGGGGAAATATCTTATAGATGGATAAGTGTTTTACCTATAAATCATGCCAAGGAAGTACTTAATGTACTAAAGAAAAAAATATAAATCTTGCACGAGCTATCATTTGGAACTTGGTTAATTCATATCTCTTCAGTAATTGAATGGATATTTACCATCTTTGTCATTTACAAAATTTCTACATATAAAAAATATAATTTATTTTTTTGGTTAAGCTTAGCTATGGTCCCAAACTTAATAGGAGCTATGTGCGCTATAACTTGGCATATTTATGATAATCAAGACGCATTGTATGGATTAGTAACGCTTCAAGGGATATTTACATTTGTAGGAAATTCAACATTAGCTTTAGCATCATTCATTATTTTTAAAGAGAAAGAGACTTATGAATGACTTATTTATAAAATTTATAGAAAAATTAGCCTCCATTGACAATACAGCTTTGTTCGCAGCATCTATATTTCCATATGCAATCTTTTTGTTCTACATATATAAAATCAAATCTGTTAATATTTTTGTAAAAACAGGATTTTCCTTAACTGTTTTATTCGTATTCATAACTATATTGGTATCTATCTTCACGCTAAATTACTATAATAAAACTCTTGTTGAAATTGACTTCGTGCATGGCTTTGCAGAATCCTTTCTAACTCTAAGTGATTTTGTTATTTTGTTTGGATTTATAAAGTTGTTAAATAGCTTAGAAGTAAACAACTCTTAAGACCTTTTACAATTTTGTGTTTTTTAGGTAAAAGTATTAGAGAATATAATCAAATAACGATTTTTTATGTTTACTACATTATTTGCAGCTGCAGATCCAGCAACTTTTTCTTGGTCTCCAAAGTGTGCCGTCGTAATGATTGCATGTAATGTTTTTGCTTATGCAATTGCTAGAGCAACAATAAGAAAACCCAATGAAGGTTTTGAAATACCTAATTCAAAATTCTATGGTGGTTTAAGTCACGCATCAGTTGTAGGGGCTAATTGCCTAGGTCATATATTCGGAATTGGAGCAATCCTAGGATTAGCCTCACGTGGAGTTTTATAAGTATTTATTTGTTAATTATTAATTATTTAACTTAAATTTCTTAAGTATTTTATCTGCCATCTGATCAGGCATGAGGCCTAATTTTTCCTTACTCTGATCAGGTGAAGCATGATCAACTAAAACATCCGGTATACCTATTCTGTATACAGGAATGTTTAATTCATTATCACTAAACAATTCAACTATTGCGGAACCAAATCCACCTATTAGAGTTCCTTCCTCCATAGTTACGACTTTTTGAATTTTACTTGCTAAAGGCATAATAAGATCTTTATCGAGGGGTTTAACGAATCTTGCATTAACAATACACGCATTAATGTTAATATTTTTTAGTATCTTTGCCGTTTCAATAGCTGATGCGACCATTGATCCATAAGCAATAATTAAAATATCTTCTCCTTTTTCAATTATTTCAGCTTCGCCTATATTCAAAGGTTCCCAACCCTCATCCATTACAGCTACCCCTAATCCAGAACCTCTGGGTATTCTCAGCGCAGTTGGGCCCTTATGGTTAATGGACGTTATTAACATTCTCTGCAATTCAGACTCATCTTTTGGCGCCATCAATACAAAATTAGGTATAGATCTCATATAACTGATATCGTACTGACCTTGATGCGTAGGACCGTCTGCTCCAACTATGCCCGCTCTATCAAGTACGAAAGATACAGGTAAATTTTGTATACCCACATCATGAATTAATTGATCGAAAGCACGTTGGAGGAAAGTACTGTAAATAGCTACAACAGGTTTAAGACCATCGCACGACATTCCTGCGGCAAGAGTAACAGCATGTTGTTCTGCTATTCCTACATCGATATATTGATCTGGGATATTTTTTTGCAATATATCTAAACCAGTGCCTGTAGCCATTGCTGCTGTAATACCAATAACTTTACTATCTTGTTCACAAATTTTTAATAAGGTTTGACCAAATATTTTGCTATAACTAACAGGCTTAGGTTTCTTGGATGGAATAGATTTCCCAGTTCTCAGATCAAATGCAGACTGTGCATGATATCCGACCTGATCAGCTTCTGCATAAGGGTAACCTTTACCTTTTGTAGTGACAACATGAACAAGTACAGGTTTTTTAAGTTTATGAGCAGCATTAAAAGTATTAACTAAATTACCAATATCATGACCGTCAATTGGACCCATATATGTAAATCCAAGTTCTTCAAAGACTGCACCAACCTTCGGCACAGCTAGTCGTCTAACGCTTCCCTTAATATTTTTTAATTCTTCTGGAATATCCTTACCAATTAAGGGAATATTTTTTACACTTTCTTGTACACTATCGGACAAAAATTTTAATGGTGGACTAACTCTTACCTTATTTAAGTAAGATGAAAGCGCTCCAACTGGAGGTGAAATAGACATATCATTATCGTTCAATACCACAACTAAAGGAGTATTTGGTAAGTGACCTGCATGATTTATAGCTTCTAATGCCATTCCTCCAGTTAATGCTCCATCTCCAATAACAGCAACACATTTATAATTTTCACTTTTTTTATCTCTCGCTATTGCCATTCCTAGTGCAGCAGAAATAGAAGTGCTTGCGTGTCCAGCTCCAAAATGATCAAACTTACTTTCACTTCTTTTTAGATATCCAGCTACTCCATTTTGTTGTCTGAGGGAATCAAATTGACTGAAACGTCCAGTTACTAGTTTATGAGGATAACCTTGATGTCCTACATCCCAAACAACTTTGTCAAAATCAAGATCTAGAGTTTGATATAAAGCCAATGTCAACTCAACTACACCTAATCCAGGCCCAAGATGCCCACCACTAGTTGATACGACTTGAAGATGTCTTTCTCTGATTTGACAAGCAATTTCTTCTAATTGTGAAACTGTTAAGCCATGTAGTTGATTTGGATGACTTAACTCACTTAAAAGCATTTAACAAAAATTGGTATCTATATAATCTAAAACGCCGAGGTGCAAAATGAGTAATTTTTTTTAAATAGATCATGTAATGTTTTATTAGATTAATAATTAATGCTAAAAATATATATATGAATGATTATTTTGAAAAAATACTTCAAGCTGAAGTCTATGAAGTAGCAAAAAAAACACCACTAGAGAAAGCTCATAATTTAAGTAACATACTTAATAATGAGGTACTTCTTAAAAGAGAAGATCTTCAAGATGTATTTTCTTTCAAAATAAGAGGTGCATATAACAAAATGAGTAAGCTCAACAATAGGCAACTTGCTCAGGGAGTAATTACATCAAGTGCTGGTAATCATGCCCAAGGGGTCGCACTTAGTGCTCTCAGGCTAAATTGCCAAGCAACCATATTAATGCCCATTACAACTCCTCTAGTTAAAGTTAATGCAGTAAAAAATTTAAAAGCAAAAGTTATATTATTTGGTGATAATTATGATGAAACATACAAAGAAGCAATAAGGATTAGTCAAGAAAAAAATTTAAGTTTTATTCATCCTTTTGATGATCCAGATGTAATAGCAGGACAAGGAACTATAGCTATCGAGCTTGAACAGCAACTAAAGGACAAACCTTATGCAATTTATATTGCTGTTGGTGGTGGTGGATTGATATCAGGGATATCTTTATACATTAAAAAAATATGGCCTGAAGTAAAAATAATTGGCGTAGAACCTGAAGATGCAGACGCCATGACAAAATCCTTGGAAGAATCAAAAATTGTGGAATTATCTTCTGTCGGTCAATTTGCAGATGGTGTGGCGGTTAAAAAAATTGGTAAAAATACTTTTGATATCGGAAGAAAATATATTGATAAAATGATTAGGGTAAATACCGATGAAATTTGTGCTGCAATAAAAGATGTTTTTGAAGATACTAGATCAATACTCGAGCCAGCAGGAGCATTATCAATTGCAGGAATGAAAAAAGATATTTTCAATTCAAATCATTTGAATAAAAAAATGGTTGCGATCGCGTGTGGTGCAAATATGAATTTTGAGAGACTTAGATTTGTAGCAGAAAGAGCAGAACTTGGAGAGTGTAAAGAAGTAATGATGGCTGTTGAAATTCCTGAACGTGCTGGAAGTTTAATTGATTTTTGCAAGTTACTTGATAATAGAAATTTAACTGAATTTAGCTATAGAATGTCGAATTCAATTAACGCACAGATATTTGTAGGAGTACAAGTCTATGGATTAATTGATAAAAAAAATCTTTTAAATGAATTTAGAAATTCTGACTACCCATTTATTGACATAAGTGATGATGAATTATCTAAAAATCATCTAAGACATATGGTAGGTGGAAGATTACCAAAGAATTTTAATGATATGAAAAATAAAAATTTTGTAGAGCTTTTATACAGATTTGAGTTTCCGGAAAGACCCGGCGCATTAATTAATTTCTTAAATAATATGAAATCTAATTGGTCTATTAGCGTATTTCACTATAGGAATTATGGTGCTGATGTAGGGAAAATTGTTATAGGAGTTTTAATCGATAAAAATGAAATTTTAGAGTGGAATAAATTTGTAAGAATTCTAGGCTATAAATTCTGGGATGAAACTCAAAACGACACATATAAATTATTCCTTGGTGCATCAGAATAAATTTAAGGTAAATTAGGAAAGATTTCGGTAATAAAAAATCAATCAATCTGACTTGAATACCAAACCAATAGCTAATATAGATCTAGTTACTAAAGTTGAAGCTGTTCTATATTTGAAGGGAAGACCAATAACTAAAAAGGATTTATCAGAAATTACCAATTCAGATATCAATTCAATAAATGATGCAATTAAAGATCTAAAAAATAAATATTCTAATCCAAATTCAGCTATTGAATTAAATGATGTTAATAGTAGTTTTTCTCTCGAACTAAAATCTAGTCTTAATGAATTCGTTGATGATTTACTTCCTTCTGATTTAAAAACATCAGAATTAAGGACACTAGCAACAATTGCCATCAAAAAAAAGATCTTGCAATCGGATCTTATAGTTCTTAGAGGTTCAGGAGCGTATGAGCATATTAAGGAATTATTAGAAAAGAAGTTTATTGTCAAAAGGAAGCAAAAAGAAGGCAGGTCATATTGGTTATCATTATCAGAAAAGTTTTTTCAAACTTTTGCTGTGAGTAATGAATATCTCTCAAAAATAGGAAATCGCAATAAAAGCAGCAATAAAAAGTAAATGTTAGAATATGTAAAATTACATCAAGATAATGTTATCTGAGATTTTTGCAGTTCTGGGCCAAACTTTATCAATCTATTCTTTCATATTAATAATACGAATCTTACTTACATGGTTTCCTGGTATTGATTGGAGTAACGGTGTTTTATCTGCATTAACTTCTATCACAGATCCATATTTAAACATTTTTAGAGGTATTATCCCTCCAATAGGCGGATTTGATATTTCATCTTTGTTGGCTTTTTTACTTTTAAATGTTATTCAAAACTTAATTACAAATCTCCAGTATGCGAGCTTAGGAATCGGCTAAATTTATCTATCGTCTCCAGAACCGCTTATCTTTCCATTCGCTGCTCTTGATTTTAACTTTTCAAGATTTTCTAATGCAACATCCTCTAAATTGAAATTTAATTCTGTACAAAGATTTGATATATACCACAACACATCTCCTAACTCTTTTTTAATTCCTAATTTTGATTCGCTATCAAATATACCTTTTTTATCTCTGATAACTTTTTTTACTTTTTCTGCTACTTCCCCAGCCTCTCCAACTAAACCAAGGGTTGGGTAAATATTGTTTGAGCCTAAATTTGGATATTGTGCTGTTTCCCTGGCTTTTTTCTGATAAGTTTTAAAATCCATGAATTAAATAACTAACTTTGGGTGTGGTAAATTTATTTATATCTAGCAATATTATCTATATATGTCGAATATTGATTTAAAAAGAAGAACAAAAATTGTAGCAACTATTGGGCCTGCAACTCAATCTGAAGAGATAATTACAGATTTAATTAAAGCTGGAGTAACAACATTCAGATTAAATTTCTCACATGGAGATCATAAAGATCATGCTGAGAGAATAAAAACTATAAGGGAAGTATCAAAAAAATTAGATATAGATATTGGAATATTGCAAGATCTTCAAGGACCTAAGATACGATTAGGGCGCTTTAAAGATGGGCCAGTAAAAGTTAAAAAAGGCGATCAATTCACACTGACATCAAATGAAGTCGAATGTACAAATACTATTGCTAATGTAACATACGACAAACTTTCTCAAGAAGTTAGCGAAGGGAAAAGAATACTTTTAGATGATGGAAAAATAGAAATGATTGTTGAAAAAGTAGATTCACAGGCTAATCTTTTGAAATGTATGGTAACTGTAGGGGGGGTTCTTTCAAACAATAAAGGTGTTAATTTCCCAGATGTTCAATTATCAGTAAAAGCATTAACAGAAAAAGATAAAGAGGATTTAAAATTCGGTTTATCTGAAGGAGTTGATTGGATAGCACTAAGTTTCGTTAGAAATCCATCCGATATAAATGAGATAAAAGATTTAATAAACAAATATGGTCATTCAACTCCTGTAGTAGCAAAAATAGAAAAATTTGAAGCAATTGATCAGATCGATACAGTATTACCCTTATGTGATGGGGTTATGGTTGCTAGAGGTGATTTGGGAGTAGAAATGCCTGCTGAAGAAGTTCCTCTTTTACAAAAAGAATTAATAAGAAAAGCTAATTCATTAGGTATCCCAATAATTACAGCAACCCAAATGCTTGATTCTATGGCTTCTAACCCAAGACCAACTAGGGCCGAAGTTAGTGATGTTGCGAATGCAATTCTCGATGGTACAGATGCTGTAATGCTTTCCAACGAAACTGCAGTTGGCGATTATCCTGTAGAGGCAGTTGAAACGATGGCAACCATAGCAAGAAGAATTGAAAGGGATTATCCACTTAAGGCTATTGAGAGCCACTTACCCAGTACAATCCCAAATGCTATTAGTGCAGCAGTGAGTAATATAGCTAGACAACTTGATGCAGGAGCTATAATCCCTTTAACAAAATCAGGTTCTACCGCTCGAAATGTAAGTAAGTTCAGACCACCAACACCTATCTTGGCAACCACTACAGAGAGGAGTGTAGCGAGAAGATTGCAACTTGTTTGGGGAGTTACTCCAATAGTAGTCAAAAATGATGAAAGAACAGCAAAAACATTTAGTTTAGCTATGCAAATTGCTCAGGAGATGGGGATCCTAAATCAAGGAGATTTAGTAGTACAAACCGCAGGTACATTAACTGGAATTAGCGGTTCTACAGATTTGATAAAAGTCGGTTTAGTAAGAAAGATTGTATCAAGAGGAATTTCAATAGGGGAAATCGGTGTTACAGGTAAAGCAAGAATAATTAGAAATAATCTTGATTTATCATTAATTTGCCCAGGAGAAATATTATTTATTCCGAAGGAATTAATGAAAAATATTCCACTTAGTAAAAATATTGCAGGTATTGTTACGAACCAAAATGTAAATGATGTTTATGCTTTGTTTAACAAAAATAATAAAAAGATTTCTACAATTTGTAATTTAGAAAATATGGATAATCATCAAATCAGCAATGGTGACCTTGTTACACTCCAGCTTAATGAAGGTGTTATATACATGGGACAAATTGAGGATGATGATGCAATAGATAAATATAAATATGTCTAGGAACATATCAATAAAAGAAGCCTTAGGCATGGCAACAAAAACTTTAGTTTCGAACAAATTGAGAAGTTCGTTAACAATGCTAGGGATTATTATAGGAAATGCTTCAGTTATTACACTTGTTGGACTTGGTAGAGGTGCTCAAACATTAGCAAAAAACCAATTAAGTAATTTAGGTGCAAATGTTTTATTCATTGTTCCCGGAAATAATGACACAAGAAGAAGAGGTATTTCATTTCCTAAAAACTTAGTTTTAGAAGATGCAGTAGCTATAAGTAATCAAGTACCAAC
>CACJAC010000013.1 GCA_902591275.1 uncultured Prochlorococcus sp.
AGTCACACTGTGGTTGTCGAAAAAAGTACTTTACCGGTAAAAACTGCTGAAACTATAAAAGCTATCTTAAATTCATCAGAGCAAAATGATCATATCAGTAACAGTGGCATGAAGAAAACCTTCTCAATAGTATCTAATCCGGAATTCTTAGCTGAGGGTACCGCTATTGATGACCTACAAAATCCAGACAGAGTTTTAATTGGTGGGGAAGACATTGATTCAATTAACTTAATTTCTGATATATACAAATCCTGGGTTGATCCAGATAAAATCATAACTACGAATTTATGGAGTTCAGAATTATCCAAATTAGTTGCCAATGCTTTTCTGGCGCAGAGAATATCATCAATAAATTCAATTTCAGCACTTTGTGAAACTACTGGAGCAAATATTAATGAGGTGGCTGAAGCAATTGGAACAGATAAGAGGATAGGCAGAAGATTTTTGAATTCTGGGCCTGGCTTTGGTGGAAGTTGTTTTAAAAAAGATATTCTAAATCTTGTCTACTTATGTCGATATTATGGACTAGACGAAGTTGCTGACTATTGGGAACAAGTAGTTAAAGTCAATTTGTGGCAACAAGAAAGAATTTCAAGAATAATTATAAAGAATTTATTTGGGACACTATCTGAAAAAAGAATCGCAATACTTGGTTTTTCTTTTAAATCTAATACTAATGATACAAGACAATCCCCAGCAATAAATATTTCAAAATATCTTTTTCAAGAAGGAGCTAAACTTGCATTTTATGATCCTAAAGTAAGTGAAATACAAATAACATCATCATTCGGAGAATTTAAAAATGAAGAAACATTTGAAACCTGCGAATCAGCAATTCAGGCTTGCGAGGGAGCAGACGCTGTAGTAGTTATTACAGAATGGCAAGAATTTAAATACCTAGATTGGAGTTCGATTTACAAATCAATGCGGAAACCGGCTTGGGTTTTTGACACAAGAATATTACTAGAAAAAGATAAATTGAAGGAAATTGGATTTGAAGTATGGACTTTAGGGACACCTTTCTAAAAGTATAGGATTAATATTCTATGCTCAATTTTGTATCTAATATTCTAATTAAAAATCCAATCCATAATTTGAGTTATTTATTATTCAAAAAGTTATTCTTATACAGAAGTATATTTTTAAAACATCTAAGTTAAATGTATATTATCTAATTTTTAAATTCCAAAGATGAGAGAAAAAACTGGTTTTTTTAGACCTGGACTATCTAATTTTTCTTCCATTCAAACACTTTTGGGAGATTTTATTAATGATAGAAATTCTCCAAGTCTTTTAAAAGATCATCATAGTGAAAAATCAAAATTTCTTGCACTTAATAAATTGAGTAGTGGGGAACCTTATGAGAGGGTTGTAGAAAATAATTCTGATTTAGAAAACCTTCTTACCAAACCACACATTTAAAAAAACTCTATTTGTATTATTGAACCAGCTGATCATATAGGTAGAAATTTAGCAAATGAAGACGTAAGGGCTGCAAGTAATATTGCTTGCTTATGTCAGTATATTGCTGATTGCGATTCCATTTTATTGCCGTTGTGGAAAACAGTAAATCTTGATAAGAAACTTTTAAATAGTTTGCTCGAAAATTGTTTGGCAGTTTTTGTTGAAGGAGGTCATCCAACCGTAAAAGATGCAAATAGTTTTGAAGGATTAAATATTTCATTGGAGGAATTACAAGAATTTTCGGAAGAATTAATACTTTCAAGAGGTCTCAAAACTGCTCCATCAATATTTATATGCCTTGGCCATCAATTAGCAGCACAAGCACATATAAGACTTATAAAAAAAGCAACTTATCAAATAATTAATCTTATAAAAACAGAAACTATTGGTTCAATTTGCCATTACAAAAACCTTATAGATACATGCAAAGAAATTATTAATACTGGTGAAAATCTCTCGATTTATAAAGATGATAATACTAAAGATAATAAAACTGAAATTGAAGTTGCAAGAGATTGGGATGATCCTTGTTTTGCTGTTGCATTAAATGAAGTACCTGAAGTTGGTCAAGTGGAATTATTACATTATTCCCATAATGGAATACATAAAAGTAAAGATTTTTCTAAATTACTCATGCATCATGAAGTAATTAGTGAACAAAATATTGGGATAGTTGAACAGTCAGTAACTTTCGAAAAAGATTTAAATATAGTTATGTTTCATAGTGATGAGGTAAATGAAGAAGCAATATTATTTGCCAATTGGGCTTATGTGAAACTTCATAATGCAATTGCTCCCGTAAGAAAGAGAATTTCAGTATCTGATTTTTCTTGGCTTTTAAGCTTACCCGATTCGATTGAGATTGTTTGTTCTACTAGTGCTCAAGGTAGTTTATGCACACAGGTATCTGCAACATGCATTAACTATACTGATTATGAGACCCAACACAAAAGAAGATCATTCACCTTTCAATTTCATCCTGAATTACTTGAGGATCTTAGGGAATTTAATAAATCTGGCTTGCCATCATATGAAAAATTAAAAAATGATGATGGGGTCAGAATGTTGATTAGAGTTATTTATAAATCAATAACTGATTAGTATTAAAATGCTGATTTCTTAACTTCAATATTATTACCGCTGAAAATATAATTTTTGGGATCTAACATTTAAAAAAAGTAGATTAATAAATAATTATGAAAAAGTCATTTAAAAAATTTTTAATTTTACTATTAAGCTCTTTTTTAACTTTTATTTTTGTATTTGAGATCCTAATACCTATTTCATCTATAGCAGCTTTTGCAGGTGGATCCACTTCCAATAAAAGTGAAATCAAAGTTGAAAAAGAAGGATATTTATATAGCAATATAATCCCATTAAATAATCAACCTTTTTTTGATGTTTTAGAAAGTAAATATGAAACATGGAAACATAATCCAATTGGAAATGTTGTAAGTAAATCCCCCCAAGAGTCATTAATTAACTTTTATGCATTGATGGCAATTGTTGGAGATAGAGTAAATTTAATTTCAAATTCCGCTTCTAGTGAGCCTGGGTTTACTTGGAGCAAAAAAGCTAAACATCAAATTGAAGAGACAGAACATTTATTTGAGCTTGCTGTAAATTCTTTAGATGCATCTGATTTTCCTGAGAGTGTTAGAAGTCACTTAGCAGATGAATCAGCAATCGAGATCAAACATCTCATTGATTATGTTTTTTATACATCAAAAAGTCCTATCAATTTAATCGACAAGAAAAAATTGAAAAATATGCCAGCTAAGTCTTTAGATAAAATATTTGTTTGGAGATTACTAAGCACACCCATATCATTGACGAATAAAATTGGCGATGACGGGGTTGGATTTGGTTATAGATTTTCTACCGAGACTGTAAAAAATGCTGCATCAATGTACAAGGAGATAAAACCTGAACTGAAATACATGCCTTCATCAAAGTATTTCACTCCCAATTTTTACAATAATTTTATTCATACTCCAGGACATCTTGTATCTCCAAAGTGGTATTTAAATTTGCCTATTGGATTACGTCAATTTCTTGAACAAGACTTAATTTTTGGGGAGACATTTTTCCAAATCTTTTTTGCAGGTTTGGCAATACTAATTTATATTTTTGCCTTATTTATTTGTGTTAGAAAAATATTTAATATATTTTCTTCGATTAATCAAGATTCTTTTCCTAAAGAGGTAGTCTCAAAAAATAGAGATATTTTTCTTTATTCAATACCTTTCGTACCAATTACAAAATTACTCGAATTATTTATAGATAATTATCTAAATTTCACTGGTTATGCATTAGTAGTTCTCACATTTATTTTTGAAGTTGTCATGTTTTCAATATCTGTTTTTGTTATAGTTTTCTTCTTTGAAGCTTTCGGAAAATATTTAGTATTTAATTTAAAAAATAAGAATTTAAATAATAGCTCAAAATTAGATGTTAAAAGGCAAGCTGGATTGGTTTTACCTATCTTTAGATCTATTGCTGCTTTAATTTCAGTAAGTTTGATTTATAAACTACTACTTCTCTTAGGGCTCTCACCCTCACTGGTTTTGGCATTATCTGCTGTTCCTGGTTTGGCGATAGGTTTAGGAGCTTCAAAACTATTAGGGAATTTATTTGCAGGTCTTTCTATTCAGGCTGATAATCATCTTCGTATAGGCGAATTTTGTAAAGTTGGAGATGTCACTGGATTCGTAACAAGAATTGGGCTTAGATCCATTGAAATTAAGACTTTAGAAAGTAAAGTAACGATTCCAAATTCATCAGCGGAAGAAGCAGTCATTGAAAATTTTAGTGGGATAGAAGGAGATCAGTATGGCCAAGGTTTGAGTTTGAAATTAAAAATTCCTTCTAATTTTTCGCCAAGACAAATCAAAATACTTTTAAACAAAGTCACCAATTATGTAAATGATATTCCTTCACTTCTAAATACGAAAGTGACCACTGAAAATTCTGATGGAAGTCTTAAATTAATTATTTATTGTTTATTGAATATGGCTGAATTAGATACTTGGGATGAATATATCAGTATGAGAGAAGCTTTATTAGATAAAATCAGCGAAATAATTGATCAAGTTGAAGGTTCTGAAAGAAAGATTTCAGTTGCATTTGAAACTTCTAAAAATATGCTTAGAGATATTCCTAATATTGTCAAAGAGATTCTTGAATCAGATAAAAATTTTGAATTTGATGCAATGAATCTTCTTAATATCTCTGATTTTAGTTACGATTATATTCTGGAATTAAATGGAAGACATAATACCCTTGATGCATTTGAGAATGGCATAAGTCAATTTAATCAAAAACTTATTCAAAAATTTAATGAACTCAATATACAAATACCTTATCCAACAGAGAGAAATATATGATTTTCATTCTCAAGGTAATAAATCATTAACTAATTCCCTAAGATTTAGTTAATGATTTTATTTCGTTTACTCATTAAGAGCAAACAAAGGGCCCATAAATTTATCCAAGTTTGTCACGTCCAAATCCTGCAATATCCGCAACTATCTATTAATGGCTTTTGGACATAGTGCCCTATTAGAGTTGTAAAGTGCCTTGGGAACATTCGGATCGTATCGCCCCGACTAGTTGTAGTAGTAAGTCTTAGCTAATACATAATTCATACATATTATTGGTTCATTCAAAACTTACGCAAAAATTTTTGCTCCAGAATCATTGGCAAACTTTAGAAGATTATCAGGTATTTGGTTCTGTCCCGACTTGTAGCGTAATTATCATGGAGTTTTTTGTCGCCCATTTTTTTACGAAAGAAGTGAGCGTTTCATTTTATCTTTTTTGTAATTAAGTTTTTACCCCACCATATCCAATAAGTGAAAGATAAAATAGGCAGGATCAAAAATAATATTTCTACAAGTAGTACTAGGAATGACTCTTGATTGAAAAACTCAAGTTCACCTATTATTTCCCAAATTATTTCTACAATTAAACCTGCTAACTCCTCCCAAATAACTATAAAAGCTATATTTATTCCAACTCGAGCGAATTTATTTTTTGGAAGTTGTAAACGTTTCATTATCTAAAAGAAACCAGAACATCTATCTTTTCTCAAAAAAGACTTATTTTCTTTTACATATTCCAATGCAAGAGGATGATAATTTAAGTAAGCCTTTTTCATATCGTTACAGGCAGTTCTATCTAATTCAGAATTGCTTGTCCTTCGCATTCTAAACTGCAAAACACCCCTAAAAAAATATGCCTCATAATTTTTAGGATCTATTTCAATTGCCTTTGTGAAATTTCTTAAAGCCTCTCTACTTTTCCTTTTATTTTTACTGGTAAATCCTAAAGCTATACCTTTGCATACATATCCTTTTGGATTATCTGGTGAAATTTCTATAAGATCTTCGCAAATATTTTTCATCTCAGAAAACTTCCCTTCTCTTAGTAAGTTAGTAGCTCGAGAAAATTTTATATTATAAATCGTTAGTCTTTCCAAATCACTGGTCTCTTCAGAATTAACATTATTAGATAAAGCGATAGCAGCTAGTAGTGGTAATAGTAAGTGTTTCATTTATTCCCAAGTTTTCATATCAGTAGTCCCTTGTGATCTTTGCATCCAGGCATATTTCCAGGTACCGTTTTCATTCTTAAAAATGCAAGTGTAAGTTGAAAGATCTTTATTTTGATTTCCTTTATAACTGAAGATTTCATTCAAAGTGAAAACCGCGTATGCTATCTCACCGTAAATTTCAATTTTGTGGGTTTTGATTAGTTCTGATGATTCTGCAACTAAGTCTTTACTATCAAACATTCCCACTAAACCCTGCGCAGAGATTGGATTCCCACTTGGTCTTACAGCTAAAAAATCTTCAGTTGCATTCGTTATTAGAAAAGAAGAATCTTCACTGCTTGCATAACTATTTATTAAATTTTCTATGGCTTGAGTATTTGACATTAAAAAAGGAGATAATTGCCCCTTATTTTAGATCGACTGTCAATATTATTCTTTAGGCCATTACATTTGCATAATTTCGTACCTCTGTTAATTTTAGTGGACTGGGATAAATTCAAATGCAAGATCAAAAAATTGAAAAGATAGCAGCTTTTGCAGTAAACACAACTAAGGTGCTGGTAATAATTTATCTAGGCTTCGTAGAATTAATTAAAATTGGCAAATTACTGAGGGAGAAGTTAGATGCTGAATTTGATATTTCTCGAAAATGGGCTTCACAAAATTATTCAATTCTAAAAAAACGACTAGCGGAACGAAAAGTAGCGGAAGTTTAGAAAATTAGTTATTTATTTTTTTATCTTGGCTGATAGCGAATTGATTTATTAGAAGTAATAAGCGTTTCATTTAAAAAAGAGTTTTAGTTTTTTCAGCTTTTTTACTTAATCTTAGCGTTAACTTTTCTGTGCTTATTCCATGCAAGAAAACCACCTAGTCTTAGCGACCAGTATGCTAGGTAATTCATAAGATAGAAATCATTTACGCTGATATTAATATCTCTAAAGATTTCATCTGCTTTCTTTTGAGATAAAACGCCTATAGTATCTTTCTTATTTTGTCTTAATAATGTGCCGTACTTATAAGCATAATCGTGAACAAGACCAGGTATTAATAGTACACCAACTGGTGATGCAAAAGGATGGAACAATTTTGGTATACTTGCCCCATCAAATTTAAAACCTTCGGGTATTACATATTTATTTCCGTTTAAAACATATTCAAAATCTTTTGCGATTTCCCAATACCTTACACCAAGTATCCATATTTTTATTAGTGCGAAAACCCCTTTACCTTTTGTGGCAATTCTAATGGGTTTCATCAACGGATATTCTGTAAAAGCGAATGTGTATAATCTAGGTTTTTTCTTTTCAAATAAATTAACAATAAAAACTATAATTATCAAAGCAATTATGATAGTCCAGATCCAAAATTTCATTGCCTAAGTAATTAGAGTTTTTTTTAACTATATATATTTATGAGTTTTGTTTCAGTGGATTATTCAGTATTAACAGCATTAGGTAAAGGGAGAGCAGCTAATCAAGGTATTAAAATCTTTGCATAAAAAAAGTATCTATAGCTCTTATTTTTATAAGATATTTGCTTAAAATTATTCAAAACTAATAATTGATTATTTTAAACTAAAGGAATTTGCAAACAACAAATTTTTGACCAGCTTTATGACCCAAATCTCCTAAATATTCAGATGAAAAACCATTCTCCGAAGCCACATTTTTTAATTGATCATATTTATACTTCCAAGTTTTATTTGCATGTGATGATCCCTTAGGGTTCCAAGAGGAATCTCCATCAAAATAAGTGTAATAAAATAATGATGATTTTTTAGATATTTTTTTTAATGATATAAAACATTTTTTAATATCATTAATAGTTAAATGAGAAAATACTGATTGAGCTAAAGCAACATCATATTCTGGGCAGAAAGAGAAATCAAATTCATAGTTTGAGGTAAAAGAAGGTTTCTTCAATTGATCAATATTAAACTTTAGCTCATTCTTTAATCCTTTTTCTATAAGGACTTTTTCAGGTTCAAGGCCAAAATAATTACCAGTTTCTAAAAATGGGATAATATATTGTCCTATACGAAGGGATCCACATCCAATATCAAGAAATTTATCAGTAGATTTAAGACCATTTTTTATTAGGAAGTGGTAAACAAACATTCCATGACCATACCAAGCCTCTGAAGTTCCTCCTCCAATGAAAGATCTGTGACCTCTGATTTTGATTCTTTCTGAAGGCTCTTTTGAATTCGTAAGCTTTCGACTTAAAAAAGTAATTACTTTCGTGAAATTAAGCAATCCCATTAGTTATTAATAAAAATCCCAATAAAGAACATAATCAAAAACAAACTTTGTAAGAATAAATTTGATTATTATTTGTAACTATAGTTCGTTATTTGGCACTGGTACCTCTCTTTGAGATTAATTGTATATCTAAGATAAATATTGTATACCTTGGGGGAAATTATCGATATATTGGACTATACATAACTTTTCTGATTGTTTTACGGTATTTGAATAAATTGGCAAACTAAATAAAGAAGTTGCTAAAAATATTTCATTTATAAAATTAATTTTTTAATTATATCTTTGCTCTGAGAACAGCTTTTCTTAAAAAATTCTTTTTTTTATAAATCAGAAATGCAATAAAGAGCAAATAAAAATAATTAATCTTATAAAAATCAAACCGATCCTTCTATTCAAGACCCGAGTGATCTTTGTCTTATAGTCCCTGAACCAAATTGTTAATCCAATAACAATTTTATATTTTTTTTATTTCTAACTTGAGTTTTAGAAATTAATAATTTTTTCTTTTCTCATTGATCTAATGTTTTTTAGCTTGTTTATTTGGATCTTCAATATTTTTCGAAAATAGAGCTAAGTCATTGTATGTAGTTGGTAAATCTTTAGCTGATCTTTCCTCTACTAATTCATAAACCATTTCTTTTCGATCATTTAAATCATCTAAAAGAGACTCTTTTTAAAAGTCTTCCTTTGCTTTTTCTTCCTTGCACTCCAGCCCATGGCCAACCTGAATTTTTAAGTAATGAGGAATTGCTTGAGAACAGCTCCAAAAAGCATGCTACAACTTGTAAATCTCTTGGTGCGATTTAGGTGCAGATTTCAATAATCAAACTCTATAAAGTACTATAGGAATTACGGACGTTACGAAAGAAATTTTTAGATTGATTGACATGAATGACGTTTCGAGATTTGGGGCCATAGCTCAGCTGGTAGAGCACCTGCATGGCATGCAGGGGGTCAGGGATTCGAGTTCCCTTGGCTCCACTTAATTTTCTTAGTGATAGCAATCGTTTCAGGTGATTCTCACTTTTCTGCTGAGATAATTCGACTTGAATGTGGAGAAGATGGAACTTGCGTCAAAGATGGTTGGGTAAGGAAATTAAAAAATTAGCTTATTTTTTTTTATAATATTTAATATGAGTTTTTGACTATGCCAAATTAATTTTGAGAGATCTTTTAGAGGGATTTTTTTATTGGAGTTTTAGCATTAGCTTTGGAAAGTATGAAGGCATAAGCATATAAGATATATAATTTAAAGTAAATTTTAGAAAAATGTCTTCAAAAAATAATCCTTGGTACTTTGGTGATTATTCGGGAGGTTTTCCTGGAGTAAATTACAACAAGATTATTTACTTGGTAACTATCTTATTATTTATGAATATTTCTATATCAACTGAAGAATCTGTCGCATCTTCGAATGATATATCTTCCATATTAGATTATTTCTTAAAACTTGTTCAGGTTTTCTTCGTTACTGACTATATTGGAAAAATTGCTAATAGTTGGTCAAATAAGGATTATCAAATCCCTGCTTTAATTAATTCTATTATTAATATAAGATCATTATTTGATCTCGGTTCTTTGTTTGCCTTGATCTTGCCTATTTTACCTAAGGAAAGTCCAATCCTTTTGGCTATTTATATTATCAAGATGGGATTTACTATTTATCAATCAGAACTTAGAGAAATAATTAATAGACTAAAATTTATCATTTTTCATAACCCAACAAAAACTTTTTTTCCTATGATTCTTTTGTCTGTTTTGAGCTATGTATTTGCAACCTTAATATATTTGGCAGAAAGAAGTAATGACCCTGAGCATTTTGGATCAATCCCTAGAGCTTTGTGGTTTTCGATTACAATGATAAGCTTTGCTTTTGATGGGTTAATACCTGAATCTTTATTAGGAAAAGTTATTACCACAATATTTGGTTTATTAGGATTGGTATGCATAGCTTTATTGACAGCAAATATCATAGATAGCAATACCGAGTATGATAATCAAATCGAGGGTTAGATTTAGTTCGCGTTTGAACATTTTTCTATCAATGCTTCAAATTTAATGAAAGTAAGGTTTGTTGCAATTAAATAAGCATGCGGAGGATTTGTATTAATTGATACATAATTTTGAAATATCTTAATCTTTACTTAATCTAGTTACTGTTACTTAGTACATAAAATTTATTGAATGCAAATTACCCTATGAGACTGTTTCTAAGGTATCTTCTGATATTTGTTCTTGCTTTTTTTCCTTTATCTGGAGAAGTCAAAGCATCCTCTGAGTTAGATGCACCTCAAATTGACTATATAAATAAAATCAAAGAGAGAGGTTTTCTAAAAGTTGGTTTACCACCATACGTTACTCCCCCTTTCTATTACCCCGACGAAAAGACAGGTAAAATGGCTGGATATGATATAGACCTTGTCACTGGTTTTGCGAATAAATTGGGGGTTGAAGTCGAGTTTGATCGTGACTCAAAGGATTTTAACGATACAGTTTTTAGAGCTGGAAAAGGTGATTTTGATTTAGCTATAGGGAAATTAAGCACTACTTATAAGAGGATGTCAGATACTCATCCACATGAATATATGAATTTTAGGCAAGCACTTCTTGTTAATAGAAGATTTGTTGCATCTATAGATAGAGGCTTATCAGAAGATATTTTGGGGCAGGATCTTCTGAATTCTAAAATGAAGGTAGGAATAATAGGAGGTTCTTCATGGGAGTCTTATGCAAATCAATTTATGCCTTCAGCCCAGAAAATAGGTTATAAGGATTGGCCAGCCGTTAAGAAGGCTTTATTTGAAACTAATGAGATAGATGCAATATACAGGGATGCTACAGAGATAAAAAAAATAATCTACCAAGAACCTAATCTTTCGATTAAGTACGTTCCGATATTATTTAATGATGTAAAAGACGTTATATCTATTTTCCTTCCTACAGATGCAAATATTGCAATGTCAGATGTTTTAGATTTTTATTTAAGAGATTACGGGATAAAAGGCGATGCAGAAATAATGGAGGAACTGTCAGATTTCTATAATCCTATTTCCTGATTATTTATTTCCCCCATCATTTGTTTATTAAATTATGAATTATTTAAAGATCAAGAAATTTAGCCTAAGGCTTCGTTCAGTTAAGTATTTTCTGACTCTTATTTTACCTGTTTCCATATTAATAGGTTATTTCTTCCCAACAGCTTCGGCACCTCTTAATACGATTGGTGTCTCATTGATTAAGTTAATTACTTTCCCCGCAATTCCACTGGTGCTTTCAGCTGTTGTAATTTCAATAAGCTCACTTTTTGATTTCACAGTAGCTAAAAAATCAAATAATATATTTGCGAGAAAATTAATATTAAACCTTCTTGGATTTATTTTCTTTTCTGCAGCTTTAGGAATTTTAGTCTCTTTATTTATTAAACCAGGAATTCTCTCTCCTGAAGGTAAGTTATCTATAGGTAAATTCATGCTAGATACTACTGATATTCAAGTTAATATATTTAATTCTGAATCAGATTCTGCAGTTAATAGTCAATTTAACTTCTTCCAAAGTCTGATACCTACAAATATTATTTCTGATGCAGCAAATAGTTCTACCTTAAGGATTATTACTGGTTCAATCCTAACTGGTCTAGGATTGGCTGCTGTGCCTGAAGAGAAAGCCAAGCCAATAATTTCCTTTTTGAAATCTATAAATACTTTATCTGTGAAAGTTCTAGAAGAGCTTCTTGTTCTTTCACCCTTGATGCTAATTTGTTTAATTGCTGGAGCATTTTCTTCAATAAGTACAGAGCTTATAATTACTCTTGTGAATTTAACACTTTGTGTATTAGTTGGATCAATAGGTTTTCTTGGTTTATCTAAGTTCCTCTTTAGAAAATTTACTTCAACCGAGGAAAGGAAGCTTTTATCTACTAATCCACTTGATGATATTTATATGCTTGCTATTTCCACTGGAAGTAGTATGGCTTGTTATCCAACTATTGTTAATACTTTAAAGAATATAGGTAGAAAAGATAATGAAGTTGAGGCTTCTGCATCTATGAGTTTATTGTTAGCGAGATTAGGAAATATAATCTATAACGTAATTGTAATTATTTTTGCTTTAAATCTATATGATATTCGCATAACTAGTTTGATTTTAATTCAGGTACTTTTTATGGGTATACTGACAGGCATTGCAACAGCTGGGTTGACTGGTGTTGCAGTTCTTCCAAGTATTGGTGTAGCTTTAACATTCTTTAACTTACCTATCCCTCCAATACTTCTTTTAATTGTTGCGATTGACCCAATAATAGATTTGCTAAGATCATCTATTACTGGAGTTTCTTCAATGGCACTAAGTACTATTGTTTGCAAGAGGGAGTTGCCAACCTAATTTTTAAGTAGATTTTAATTCAATATATTAGATACGAATCAATCACTGCCTATTAAAACAGTTGGAATAAAGAGCGCTGATTGAGTTTTTTAATTACTCAGATTATGGTCTCATCACATCAGTTAAAAAAAGACAATTGATAGCCATAAATCAAAATAAATCATAAGAAAATAATAAAAAGAATTTAAATGATCCAGTAAAGGGCTTCTAACAAATTATTTAAAAACTTTTAATTATAATTTAATTCGTTATATTTTTAAAATCAAGATTAGTCAGTAATTGATTCGTAAATAACTCTAACCAACATTCTGACTCCATCATCATTTTTTAATTTTTCATATGATGGTAAGCCAGATTTATTAAATTCCCTAAGATCCTCAAGTAATTCTGGATGAAATTGAAAGGTGAATGACCTCCTTTTGTGTTGCGTCTCATAATCTGTATAGTTAATGCATGTTGCAGATACCTGTGTGCATAACTTTCCTTGAGCACTAGTTGAACAGACAATTTCAATTGAACTGGGTAAGCGTAAAAACCAAGAAAAATCAGATACTGAAATTTTCTTTCTTACTGGTGCAATTGCATTATGGAGTTTCCCGAAAGCCCAATTTGCAAATAATATTGCTTCTTCATTTACTTCATCACTATGAAACATAACTATATTTAAATCTTTTTCGTAAGTTACTGACTGTTCGACTATTCCAATATCTTGTTCACTCGTTACTTCATGATGCAAAAGTAATTTAGAAAAATCTTTACTTTGATGTATTCCATTATGGGAATAATGTAATAATTCTACTTTACCAACTTCAGGTACTTCATTTAAAGCAACAGCAAAGCAAGGATGATCCCAACCTCTTGCGACTTCAACTGCAGGCAAATCATCTTCAGTATTATCATCTTTATAAATTGCAAGATTTTCGCCAGTTTTGATGATTTCTTTGCATGTATTAATAAGGTTTTTGTAATGACAAGTTGATCCAATAGTTTCTGGTCTTAAAAGATTTATTATTTGATAAGTTGCCTTCTGTATAAGTCTTATGTGTGCTTGAGCAGCTAATTGATGACCAAGGCATATAAAAATTGAAGGAGCAGTTTTGAGTCCTCTTGAGAGTATTAAATCTTCTGTTAATTCTTGTAATTCCTCCAATGAAATATTTAATCCTTTAAAACTATTTGCATCTTTTAAAGTTGGATGACCTCCCTCAATAAAAACTGCTAGACAATTTTCAGTTAAACTTTTTAGTAATTGATTATTAAGTTGACCTGTTTTCCATAGAGGTATAAGTATTGAATCTGAATCTGCTATCAACTGGCATAAAGAAGCAATATTGCTTGAGGCTCTAACATCCTCACCGATTATATTTTTTCCAACATGATCAGCTGGTTCGATAATGCAAATTGAGTTCTTTATGATATTTGGAAAACTAAGAATATCAACTAAATCTTGATTATTCTCTATTACTCTTTCAAATGGTTCACCTTTTCCCCATGAATTTTCTGTAAGAGATTTTGCTTTTTGTTTATGTAAATTTTTTAATAGACTTGCAGAAGTCCTATCATTAATAAAATCACCAAATAAAGTTTGAATAGATGAGAAATCCGATAACCCTGGCCTAAAGTATCCAGATTCTTTCCTTAAGAATTTCATGGTTTTAAATCTACTACTTTTTATAATCTAAAAAATTTTTGATTATATAAATATCAATTTTTAGTGAATCTTGATATTCCATATTTCAATTCAACAAGGAATTTTTGATGTATAAACAAATTTTCAAATGAAACGCTTAATAAACCCACTACTAACTGAACTCGCTTTACCTACTGCTGTTAATGCTGAAGTTGTGACTTACAAATGCATTGCAAAATATCATTTCTACATTAATGGTGAAGAAGAAATGCAGGAGAAAGATCAGCTAAAGATTTACCAACTACATATAAAGAAGTAGCTCCATTATTAGAAGATATAAAAGACCCTGAAAGACAAGCTAGAAAAACTTTAGGACAAAATTATTAAAACTAAATTTAATAACTGGTAATTTAGAAGTTAGAAATAAAAAAAATATAAAATTGTTATTGCATTAACAATTTGGTTCAGGAACCATAGGACTCTAAAGACTTGCTTATTTGTATCGGTTTAGTTTTAAATAGGATTAATTATTTTTAGATAATGCAGATTCCAATTTTGGGAAAATTAATTTTATTATTTGCTCTTTATTGCATTTCTGATTTATCAATAAAAAGGAATATTTTAAGACAAGCTGTTCGCAGGGCTAATAGAGCTAGATCAATTTTTTAATTAAAATAGCTATTAAATATTGAAGTTTTTTTCCAACCTTCCTCTAATAATTTTTTATATTCTTGTCTAGCAGCTTCTATAGTTTCAACTCTTGAACCCTTCATAACTGGCTTACTTGATCTCTTATAGACGCAGCCATAACTAATCATCATTGCATCAATATTCGGACTAGGTTTTGATACATCTTCAAATGGTTCAAATACTTTTATTCTCGATCTATCCTTATTTATCAAAGTAAATTTTTCCATAAAATTATTATATTTACCGATACATATATAAGAGTCCTATTAGTCCTGAAATCCCTAATTATATGATGCCCTTCTAATTACGAAGGGACTCAATTCTTATAATCCATTGATATAACTAGGTGTATGTTTAAAAACTAATATTATTGCGAAAAAAAATACGAAATCTATTGCATAATTGACAGTCGATCTAAAATAAGGGGCAATTAGATACTCTCTTTAATTTGGAATTTCTTAGGAAATACAAAAAATATATAATTTATAGTCTTTGGGCTATTTTTCTTGTTCTTTCATTTAAGGGTCTATCAAATGGTCTCCTCATATTTTTCATAGCTATAGTTCAGATTAGTCTTAATATAATTAGCGGCGATTTTAAATTTAAAGAAGTAATAAATACATCAACAAGTAAATTCATGAATAGTAGTGAAGGTGGTACTGGAAGTACTGGAGATTGTGGAGGAGGTGATGGTGGAGGTTGTGGAGGAGGTGATGGAGACTAAATAAATGAAACGCTTACTACTTGTAATTAATTAATGAATAAAACTAACACTTGGTTAATTACAGTATTTGCTGTTGTTCTTATTTGTGTTTGCCTTATCGCATATCTAAATTCACAAAAGAAACCATCCTTACTCCGCCCAAAACCTAGTATTGAGAATTTGGAATATAAAGCATTTTTAATCCGTCCAAAACCTAGTATTGAGGATTTGGAATATAAAGCATTAGATAAGTTAAGGGGAAATGCTGAATTTGCTGCGAATAGAGATTATGCGGACTATGAAAAATTTGGAAGTATAATTTTTTGCAATACTTCATTCAATAGTCGAATTGAATCAGCAAATTATGCGAAACAAATGGAATTATATATTTCTGGGAAAGAAGCAGATTTATCAGATTTGGATACTGCTATAAAAGATTATGAAAACGAAAGATCAAAATGTAGAGACTTTAATCCTTAATAAAATTCTTTACCTATAAAAATAAAGTATAGAAAACTAAATTTATTTAGAGAATAATCTTATGATTGCTATCTTTAATGTCATAAAACAATTAATTACTAATGAAGGAATTAGAAGAAAATACTATTGAACAAATAAGAACTCTCCTTAATTATTTAGAGCAAACAGATCTATTAAAAAACAAAGATATTCTTAAGTGTTTAGATGTAATAGCAAGAGAATATGGTGGGAAAGTAGTGGATGAGAATTAAGATTTATATTAATTGAAAGTCGATCTAAAATTGGAGGAATAAAACCCTCTTTTATATGAAGTCAGTTAATTCTTTTTTTGAAAAAAAATCTTTTTTGGAATAGGTAGATATTTTTGAAACTTAACTGCAGTTGGTGGATTTTTAGCAGTTATTGGAGGCGGAATAATCGTTTTTGATTCACCAGTAAAGGAACAGCTTTTTGAAAAGGAAGTAAAGAATTTATTTTTTACAAAAAATTCCATTCGAACCTAATTCGAACCTCTAAAGTAGAACTTATAACCAGATAAATTTCTTCAGTAAAAAAAGCCAGACTGTATGACTACTAGCTGACTCAAAAAAAATTTTTAAAGAAAAAAATTAAATGATTCCGGGAACAATTTGACCAGTTGTAATGTATGCTCCAACAAGAGCAATTAAACCAACAAGAGCGAATTTGCCATTTAAATTTTCTGCTCTTATTTTTTGAGGATCAACATTTCTTGATTGATTTTTATTTTCCATTAATAAACACCAGGGATAAGTTGACCGGTTGTTAAATATGTTCCCACTAAGATCATGAAAGCCATCATTGCTGGTCTTCCAATAGCTCTGTTGAGAATATCTTTATTTGAGTCCATGATGATTAAGATATATTAATAAAATATTACTAATTGTAAACAAAGTGTGAGAGATGAATGTATAAAATGATTCTCTGTTACAGAAGTGTAGCAATTTCAAGGTTTTAAATGGTTTATTTAAAACTAAAAAATAATATTTCTGAAATTACCAAATACAACTCTACTGTTTTTTAAACATAGCATTTTGATTAGTCAACCAAAATAGAAGAAAAATAAAGAAGGATAATAATGCTCCTGAGAGAATTGAAATAAAGAAGAATTGCGTCGTTAATTCTGAATCAAAGAAATATAAATACATTTATATTTCTCAATGAATATGTTCTGCTTCATTATGATTATGACCATTGTGACCATGCGCAATTCCTAATTCATGCATCCTTGCATGCTCTTGTATTGTGTCCCTTAATTTATGAGAGGAGGGTCCAACAGTTGTATAAATTCCATAACCTATTGAACCAAAAAGTAAAAGTCCAACACTGCCAAAAAGTAAAAATAAAGTGGGATCTTTGATTGTTCCTAACATTTTCTAGAAATAAAATTACTCAAATAAACATAAAGATATTTAAGAGTTTATTCAAGTTCAAAGTTTATATATTCACGAGGAAAAAAGCATCCTAAAATATAAATAATTAATGATCAATTTGTAATAAAAAAATAAATATTAATACTAATAATCACAACCATTATATTTTAAAAATATTTATCAAAGTAAGAAATATAACACTTTTAGGTTTTTAACTACTTAAACTCATTGATAATAAAGAAATTTATATTTTATCTTTGGTTTAACTAAATTTACTATGATTTGTAATATTTGATGTTGATTAAAATTATATCTCTAAACTAATTTGTACTTAATTAAATGGTAATGGTAAATGGAAGTATTGCTTTTTGCACTTTTTTTCATTAGCGCACTAGTTTTCTTTATTGCAGGTAAAGATGATTTTGGAAGGACTGAGAGTAAATTAATAATAAAGGAAGAAGAAAATATCAGAGAAAAGGATAAGGTTGCAGAAGATATAAAGAAAGAGGATAAGGTTGCTGGACATGGAAACATTAAACCAGCTGTAGGAGTCAAAAAACAATCATAATAAAAAAATAAATTAACAAAAGTACTTATGATTTATGGTTTTGCCTATCTAGCGATGGTTCTTGCTATTAGTGCAGGATGGATTTTTCTTGCAGTCTTAAAAAAACCTGATTTTATTGAAAAACCACTTAGTGAAGTTAAGAATAAAATAAGACCTTTTTTAAATCCAAAAGACGATAAATGAAATTTTTTCTTATTTCATTTTTTTTAATTGGATTTATCGTAAATATTAATCTAATAAATGGTCAGCCTACATTTGGAGCAATAAATACCGCGAAAAAAAAAGCCCATAATCATTTAGCAAATAAATATTGTGATTCTTTAGAAAAAAATCTTTTTAAAGGTCTTGATAAAGAGTCAACCTTGAAATATGAATATTTCTTCTCATCTATTCCTGATAATTACATAAAAGACGAGAATAAATTCTTAGAAATTTTCAAATCTGACGTTAAATCAATCTGTTCATATGATTTTTCGAAATCTAATGAAAAAGAATTTAAATCTTTTTTAGACAATTATTTTAAAACCAAAAGTAGTACTCCAAAAACTAAAGTTGAAGCGATAAATCCCACACCAATTAATCCTGCAATGATTCCGGCATTAAGATAAACCTTCACAGTAGCTAATTCTTTTCCTTCTTTTTTAGTCATAGTTTTTTATCTGAATAAGCACATCCAAGCTACCAATGAGAACATCAATAGAGCAAGGCTAAAAATACTTTTACTATTAGCTTTGCCTTTTTTATTAGTCGATTTAAAAGGGATTAGAGCCATAACACTTAATAAAACAGAATTATTTCATGTTTTTTTTATTTATCAAGAAATTTTTATACGTAAATATGTATTAGTGAAATAGCAATGTTGTCCCAAATTTTCAATAACTCTCATACTTTCAATATTAGAAATTTCAATGGATAATAAATTTATATCCAAGAATGTTATTATAACTTCATTCGTACTAAATAATTTACCTGCAATCGTTTGCCACAACTGGAACCTAGCTACTGGCTAATGAAAAGTGAGCTCTTTAGAAACTGCTATTTATCCTATTTACACCCCTTAAATAGGGTAAATATACGCTTTTTGAGAGGGTCATCTGTCTGTTACGCAGGGACTATTAATTTAAAAATTAAAGCTATAAATTGATTCTTTATGAACAAGGATTTTTTAAAGTGCAGAATTAAGTGCAAAATAAAAATTCTATTTAGCTTTAATTAAAGTATTTATAAATTAGATTTTTACACCAAAATAAATATCAAAGATTACTTGGCCAGACGCGAGGCAAAATTTGATAAAGAATATTCAGAAGAAAGACAAAAACTTAGAAAATTTATAAGAGAAGATGATCGGAAAACAAAAGCTCAAGATGGTTTTATTGATTGAGGATATTTATAAAATGCCGCTGAGGTTTTTTATTGACATTCGATATAAATAAGGGGTAATTAGCTCCTTTATTTTTTTTTAAAGATACAAAGACCATAAGATAATGAATACTTTTCATTATTAAATTTTTTTATGAATTGTTTTATAAATTTCAAAGGTAGCTATTTATCAACTATAAAAGAAAGTATCAAAATTAATCATATGATTGTCTAATTTGAACTTGAATTTTTTTTAAATTAAAGAATAATTACTAATAAATAAATGAGGCAGAAAAATAAAATTCCAAAAAATAAAATTTTTATTTTTTTTACTAATTCTTGTATTCCTTTTAATAGCAGTTTCCATATTGTCTTTATCTAAAGGCTCAGTTCTTATTGATAAGAAAGATATTTGGCTTGCAATTTTTCAAAAAGGTGAAGAGCTTAATCAAACAATAATTTGGGAGCTTAGATTGCCTCGGTTAATAGCATCTCTATTAGTTGGATCATCTTTGGGAATGTCAGGAGCACTTTTACAAGGGATGCTTAAGAATGGTTTAGCAAGTCCATATTTGTTAGGCATATCTGCTGGTTCTGGTTTGGTAATAGTGATATTTATAACATTTGGGCTTTCTCAATTATTTATTCCAATAGCTGCATGGTCTGGGGCTATTTTTACTACCTTATTAGTCTTTATACTTGCAAAAAGTGCAAACAAAATATCTATAGAAAGGTTGATTTTAGGAGGTGTTGCAATAAGCAGTTTATTTGGAGCAATTCAAGCAACCTT
Source organism: uncultured Prochlorococcus sp. (assembly GCA_902591275.1). Taxonomy (GTDB): domain Bacteria; phylum Cyanobacteriota; class Cyanobacteriia; order PCC-6307; family Cyanobiaceae; genus Prochlorococcus_A. The sequence continues at coordinate 20,278 of CACJAC010000013.1, forward strand.
ATTATTACAAGCTGAAGATGGAAGAATACAAGCAGCTTTAACTTGGCTTATTGGAAGCTTAAATGCAAGAGGATGGAATGAAATAAGAATTACTTGGATACCAATATTACTAGCATTAACAATAAGTATTATGCTTGCAAGGCAATTGAATTTATTATCTTTAGGGGAGGAATTATCAATGAGCCTTGGTAATTCTCTATTTAGATCACGATGTATTATTGGAGCTGTTGCCACATTATTAGCAGCAAGTGCAGTATCCATTGGAGGGTTAATAGGTTTTATTGGATTAATAGTCCCACATTTTTCAAGATTATTAATTGGTAATGATTATAAATATGTGCTTCCTTTCTCAGCCTTAATAGGAGGGTTGACTTTAAGTACAGCAGATTTAATAGCAAGATCAGGACCAATCGAAGTCCCTGTTGGTATAGTTACCTCTCTTTTAGGTGCTCCAATTTTTATAACTATTCTCTACAGAAGATCATCAAAAAAAATCGGGATGAATTAATGGAATTAATATTAAAAGATTTCTCAACAGGATATTCGAAAAATAAGGTTATTAATAAAATAAATTTTAAACTAAAACATAATGAATGGATTGGAATAATTGGAGCTAATGGTTCTGGAAAATCTACATTATTAAAGGGTGTTTTAAAATTTATTCCTAGACTATATGGAGATGTTTATTTTGAAGATATTCCTATAAAAAATTACTCAAGAAATCAACTTTCTAGGAAAATAGCTTACCTCCCTCAGAAACTGAATAATAATTTAAATATTTCAGTTAAAGATCTTATATCTCTTGGAAGATCACCCTATAAAAACTTTTGGAATTTTGATTTAAATCAAAAAGATTTGAAAATTATTGATGAAGCAATTCAAATTATGAATCTAGATGAATTAAAAAATAAATTGATAAATGAATTATCAGGAGGGCAATCTCAAAGAGCTTTTTTAGCTATGACTATTGCTCAAAATACCAATATTCTTTTACTGGATGAACCCACTACTTTTCTAGATATTAATTATCAAATTAAGTTTTTAGAATCACTAAAAAATCTTATACAAATAAAGAAACTTTCCATAATCACAGTACTTCATGATATTAATTTGGCAGCAAGATTTTGTGATCGTATAGCTATTTTAAAAGACGGAAAATTAATAGATATAAATACTCCTGAAAAAGTTTTAAATAAAAAAAATTTTATGAAAGGATTCGAAATTGATTCTCATATTATTGATACCCCCGTGGGTATACAAATATTTCCTGTTAGTAAAACATGACATTGATTTTTATCAAAAAAATAGAATTGAGAGCGATATTACAATTGATACATTTTTATATTTAAGAATTAGCTATCTAATATGACATTTATAAGAAATGTATTAATTAATACTTTTATCTATAAATAAAATTACAAGTTTTAAAGGCGTTTTTTTTGAAAAAAAACAATACTGAAAACATAACTTCAACGTGTGAGGAAAAATTTGAAACTTTCTAAGAAGCTTCTGATTTCATCAGTTTTAGCAACTTTCGTTGTTCCAGTATTAGCTCAAGATACTTTAAAAATTACAGTAACTGGCACACGTTCTCCTAAACCTGTAGATTCTTATCCTGGGACTATTGATGTAATTGATAAAGATGAATTATCCATTAAAAGTGGCTCGAATATTAAAGAATTAACTAATGATATTCCTGGTGTATCAGTGAAAACTACAAAAAGAAGTGGTGTTGTCGGACCGAGTGGAAATGGAAATGTAAATATAAGAGGCTTGGATTTTCAACGAGTTTTATTCTTAATTGATGGGATAAGACTCCCTGAGGCATATAAATTTTCTTCTTATTACAATTTTGACCAGGGTTCATATGTAGATTTTAATACCCTATCATCTGTTGAAATTCTTAAAGGGCCAGCTTCTGCTTTATATGGTGCCGATGCCCTTGGAGGATTGGTTTCTTATAGAACAATAAAGCCAAAAGATTTACTTAAAAAAGATCAAAAAAATTCTTTAGAGATTCCTATCAATTATGACTCCTCAAATAATGGATTGACTGAATCAATCAAATTTGCCAAAAAGATATCAGATAAAACTTCTTTAGCTTTAATATATACAAAGGAAGATGCAGAGGAAACAAAAGTTAAGGCTGATTCTAAATATATAGATGATGAGGATTTTAGTGGGAATAACTATTTAGCCAATTTAACTTATGATTTTGATGAATTTACTTCAAGTTCATTAGTTTACGAGAATTTATCACGCGAAAGTACAGCTGTTTCAACTGATGATAATTTATCTGCAATGAGCAGTAGATTCGCAAACTATACAAGTTTGAAGTCTGAAGATAAAACAAATAGAGATCGAATAAGTATCGAGTATGAATACGATAATCCAGATAATGATAAATTATTTAAATTTTTTAGAACAAAAGTTTATAACCAATACGCAAAAGCAAATGATAATTTTGATAGAACTACAACTGCTTTTGGTCAACCGACTATAAGAGAGCATGATTACTATTTAAAAAATGATTCTTTTGGAGCAGATATGGAATTTCAATCCATACTCAATAATAGTAAATTCACATATGGTATAGATTATTCAAAAGTTGATACTTCAAGACTAAGAACTACGAAAACGATAGGTGGTGCAACAGACGTCGCAAAAGATACTCCAGATACAGATATAACCCGTACTGGAGTTTATTTGCAAAATGAATTTTCAAAAGGAAAATTTGACTTCATTTCAGGATTAAGATACGACAGTTATGAATTAGATGCAAAGCCAGATGATTATATTAGTTCATCTGCGGCTTTTGATTTAGATGCAGATAAACTGAGTCCAAAACTTGCAGTGACCTATAACATAAATGAGGATCTTTCAACATATGCACAGTACTCACAGGGTTTTAGAGCACCGGCATATTATGAGGTCAATGCTAATTTTAGTAATCCTATGAGAGGATACACAACTAAATCAAATCCTGACTTGAAACCTGAAACAAGTGATAGTTATGAAGTGGGTTTACGAGGTAGATATTCTCAAATTGATTTTGACGTGAGTGGTTTTTATAATAAATATGATAATTTCATAGAGCAATTAGTTAATACAGGTGTTGTAGGTGGTTTAACTACATATCAAACTCAAAATGTAGATTCTGCTGAAATATTTGGTACAGAGTTATCAGCAAATTATTACTTGAATCCTGAAAGAAATGGCTTTAGCTTGTTTACAGGTTTGGCTTCTTCGAAAGGAGATAATTTAACTGATAAAGAACCATTGGATTCTGTTAATCCATTTGAAGCGAAATTTGGTATTAAATATTCATCTTCTAATGGTAAGTGGGACGCAAAATTCACAAATACTTATGTTGGGAAGGCAAGAGTTGCTGCTAATACAACAACATTTGTTCCTAGTTCATATAACGTTTCTGATGTTGAAGTTACCTATAAGCCAAATGAAAAATATATTATTTCAGCTGGTATATATAATCTATTTGACGAAGCTTACTATAACTACCAGGATGTCAAAGGTAAGGCGAGTGATTTGTCTAATTTGACAAGATTCACTCAACCAGAAAGGCACTTAAAGTTAGGAGCTACAATTCGTTTTTAGATTTTGATAATGAAGAAAAATGCCTTGAGTAAATTAAGTTTATTGCTGATTTTTCCTCTTTCTTTTCTATTAGTAAATAAAATCCAAGCAAATTCTCTAAGAAATAATATAAGAGTTGTCGCATTAACTTCTTTAACTGCTGACATGATAAATACAATCTCAAAAGATGCATTAGTAGGAGTTCCTGGCTCATCGATTTTGAAACAAAATAAAGACTTTGCTTCTATACCAATTGTTTCAAGTGGGAGAATGCCTCCTGATTTGGAAAAGATATTAAGTCTTAAACCTGATCTTGTTGTTGGAGCAAAAGGATTTCATGATAGGTCCCTTTCAAAACTTAGTAGTTTAGGAATTAATACATTATCCACAACTATTTCAAGTCTTGAAGATTTAGATAATTTGAATAAAAAACTATCTTCAAAATTAAGCAAAAGACCAAAATCTATACAAAATATCCTTAAAAGTTGTTACTCAAGAAAGGAAAATTCAAGGAAAAATCTTGTTGTCTTAGTCAGCTCAAAACCTATACTTTCGCCAAATAAGGAGAGTTGGGCTGGTAATCTGATTTCCTTTTTTAAATTAAATAATCTTACTTCAGAAATCACAAATAAAACAGAATTTAGGGGGTATGTAAATCTTAGCTCGGAATGGCTTTTAGATTCCCAACCAGAAAATATAATAGTAATTAAAACTCCAGGAAGTGATATTGCTCAATACCAATCTATAAATATTTGGAACAAACTTGAAGCAGTTAAAAATAATAAAGTTTATATATTTGATTATTATGGTTTAATCAATGCAGGTGGTATAAAGGCAATAAATAAAGCTTGCCAAAAGTTATCCTCAATTTAACTTTAATGTGTATTCAATTTTAAGGTTTGTATTTTTATTTAGTGGATAAAATTTTGAATTTTTTGCTGCATTAATTCCTGCCTTATCTAAGATTTCAAAACCTGTTGATTCCTTAATAAAAACATCTTTAACTTTACCATTTTTTAGGATTGTAATTTCCAGTTTAAGAACACCTTCATATCCTCTTTTAATAGCTAATTTTGGGTATTTAGGTTCTAAGCAACTTAAACAAGTTACCTTTTGATAACCTTTTCCTTTAATGCTTCCTGTCTCAGTGCCATCAGACTTTATCCCCTTCTCATTACCGATTTTTCTTACTTTTACTAGTTCATTTAATTGAGGATTAAGTTCCTCCGAAGATGTTTCTTTTTGCTCAATTTTAAGTTCATGAAAATTTTTATCTTCTATATTTTTTTCCAACTTTTCTTCAGATCTTTGTTTAAAATCATTCTCAAAATCTGATAAATTTTTCTTTGTTGATTTTTTTGATTTAATAACAGAATCACCCTTAATAAGTTGTGATTCAATATCTATAATTTCTATAGGTGTATATTTATCCCCTAATAATTCATCTTTTTTAGATGGGAAAAGAGTGAACAAAAAAAGATGTGTTACTAAAGAAAAAACTAAACCAATTAATAGTCCTTTATCTTTAGATACAAATGTAAGTATATTATTATTTTTCATAGAATAATCTAAAGAAATTAGATTTTTAAAGAACTATCATTGGTTTAAATTTAAACTTCAATTGATTAGTTTATTCAAATCAGGAGGGGTCGTTATGTGGCCCCTACTTCTATTCTCAATCTTATCTGTTTCTTGTATTATTGAAAGGATAATTTTTTGGAATAAACTTAATAATTATGTAAAAGTAAGTAATGATTTTCAGATAAATCAGTATACAGATATTTCTTATTTGAAGTCACTTAAGAAGAAAGATATTAATAATAATCCTTATAAAAGATTATTATTCAAAATAAAGGATTTTGATTTAAGTAGTCAAAGAAATCTTTCAATAGCATTATCAATATCAATAAAATCTTTACAGTATGAGTTTGAAAAGTTTAATAATTTTTTTGCTACAACAATCTCTATTGCGCCCCTTTTAGGATTATTAGGGACAGTCTTTGGATTAATTAATTCATTTTCTTTTATTGAGATTGGTAATGTAGGAGTAAATGCGAATGAAGTAACTGGAGGTATCAGTGAAGCTCTTATTTCTACTGCAGCGGGTCTAATTATTGCTATTTTTACGCTTGTATTTTCTAATTATTTTAAATCTATAAAAATTAAAAAAATAAAATTAATGAATGAATTTTGCGGAAGATTTGAGACTTTTTTTTCACAGAAAAATTTTAATTGAAATATATGTATTTTAAAGATAATAATGAATCTGAAAATTCAATAAATATACTTCCAATGATAGATATTATTTTTGCAATTTTATCCTTTTTTATTATTTCTAGTTTATATCTTACAAAAATTGACTCTATTAAAGTGAATCTTCCAAAGTCTTCTACAGCTGCTAGAGAACAAAATAAACCACAAATAATAACAGTAGATAATAATGAAAAAATTTACTTTAACTCTAATGCAGCTTCATTAAAAGATATCTCTACATTAATCCGAACAAATATAGAAAACATTGAAGAACCTATAGTTATTTTGAGAGCAGATACTTCAGTACAACATGGATTAATTGTAAGTTTACTTGATGAATTAAGAAAGATAGAGAATTTAAAGATTGGTATCTCAACAGATAAGAAATAATATTTATGATAAAACCTGCGACCTAGTGCTCCCAAAGCACCAACTCTAAGTTTTTATTTTTGCTTCTAGACCAATTAATTTCATAAGAACTTTTGCCTACTGTATGGCATGCAGGGGTTCAGCGGTTCTAATCCGCGTGGCTCCATTAACTTTTTCTTGTGATAGCGATATATTTTAATGATATTCTCGTAGAAACATAACTTTATATACTGCTTGAACAAATTTAATTAAATCATTCTACATCCGAATACTCTTGGAGTTATTTTAAATTTCGACTTCAATTATTATTTAAGTTGAATATATTTGGAATAAAAACTGCTGAAGATTATTTTATTCCCCTTTTTTGTTTTTTTTAAAAAATAAAACTCGTAGTTATTGTGATAGTGGGAATTATATTCCCATAATTATCCAATTCCATATTTGTATTATCAATTATTGAATCGATCTTTTTTCGTACGTATGGAGGGAAATTGTCTCCCTCAGTGGTTTCTAAAATAAAATGAGGTAAATCAAAATATTGAATTCCTGCGCCAATAGAAAATCCAAAGTTTTCATTTATTTTTTGTTGCCAGCCAAGTATTAAGGAGGGAATTAATTTCTGATTATCATTATTAGTTTTTAAAACTACTTCGCCGCACGTTTCGCAGGTCAATGTAAATGAGCCTAAGTCATAAATTTGGCTACTTAAATCAATGGTTGATGAAGCTTTTAAAGAAGAAATCTCTAATCCAAACTCAGTGAAGAAACCTGATTCTTTTGAAGTATTACTTAAATACCTTTTAAATGAAAATTGAATACCTTTTGAGGAATATGAAATTGGTACAGGCTCTATTAGCAAGTACTCTAAATGCGAAACGTTTCCAACAAAATTATGTAATCCAAAACTAAATTGATTTTTGTTTGAAATATTATTTATTAAACTGATATTGGCCCCTTTTTCGCTTATCCCAATTTCAATACCGTCAAAAATTTCAGATGGTTTTGCAAACAGAGGACTTCCACAAATAAATAAAAATAATATTGATAATTTACTTTTCATAGGTAGAAAAATTAACAATTTAGATAATTACTAAGGAAATTTAAAAAAAGTCTTAATATTTCTTTAATAATTATAAAAAAAGCGCCTTTTTTTCATAAAATAAATCTCAATTTAAAATATTTATACCTTAGGTGTTAAATATTCGTCCTGTTATATTAAGTAGCAGAGATTTAATGGAATTAATTGGAAACTATATAAGCATAATAAGTAATTATCAAATATTCTCTTGAAATTAAATGACTATATTTGATGTGCCTGAATTCGAATGGACAACAAGTTTAAGTTCATCACCAGAATACTTGGGTGATTCTGCTAATGCAATAACTATAGGTAGCGATGGATCGATTTATATAGCTGGTTATACAGAAGGTGATCTAGATGGAAATCAACTTAAAGGGACACAAGACGCTTTTATTACTAAATATAATTCTAATTCATATGTACAAAAGGATTGGACAAAAACTGTAGGTTCATCTGTAGATGACTGGATAACTGCGTCTTTAGATGATTATTTTGCTACAAATATAAACTCAATAACAACTGGAAGTGATGGATCAATATATATAGCTGGTTATACAGAAGGAAAGATAGATGGTGAAACTTTTAATGGAGGTAATACAGATGCATTTATTAGTAAATATAGTTCTAATGGCGTAAGGAATTGGACTAGACTCTTAGTCCCATTTGATGATCCTTTTGGAATTTATGAAAATGATAATGATTTATCTATGCCTTTCCCCAACCTTGGTGGAGAATTAATCGACGATAGTGCAAATGCGATAACTGTTGCAAGTGATGGATCGATTTATATTGCTGGACAAATTGAAACAGAAGACACATTGGGTTTTTCCTTCGCCGATAGTTCTGATGCCTTTATAAGTAAATACAATCCCAATGGAACAAAAGATTGGACTAGAATTTTTGGCTCTCATATATCTGGTCCATTAGATCTACTGGAAGATGATCCATATCTATTTTCCTATGATGAATATCCACACCACGATAGTGCAAATGCAATAACAATTGGAAGTGATGGATCAATATATATAGCTGGAGACACAGATGGAGATTTAGATGGACAAAAAAACAATGGTTTAATTGATGTCTTTATAAGCAAGTTTAATCCAGATGGATCAAAAGAATGGACCAGACTTGTGGGTTCGTCTGACGACGATAGTGCAAATGCAATAACAATTGGAAGTGATGGATCAATTTATATTGCTGGAGACACAGATGGTGATTTAGATGGACAAAAAAACAATGGTTTAATTGATGTCTTTATAAGCAAGTTTAATCCAGATGGATCAAAAGAATGGACCAGACTTGTGGGTTCCTCTGACCGAGATAGCGCTAATTCAATAACTACAGGAAGTGATGGATCAATTTTTATAACGGGAAATACAAGAGGTGATTTTGATGGTCAAACTTTCAATGGTGGATATGCATTTACTGATACTTTTATCAGCAAATTTAATTCTGATGGATCAAAAAATGGGAGTATACTTTTTGGTTTTGAAAATAGTAGTGGGAATGGAATAACAACAGGAAATGATGGATCGATCTATATTGCTGGTAATGAAGGAAAGGATCATGATATCTTTATCAGCAAATTGAGTGAAGAATCTATATCGATACTTTTTCCTCAAGAACCAACTGATATATCTTTATCAAGTTCAAGTTTCAATGAGAATATAAGTTCTGGTTCAGTTGTTTCAAATTTATCGACTGAAGATGAGGACGCTTCTGATACTCATACTTATTCCTTGGTAAGTGGTTCCGGGGATACTGATAATGCTGCATTTACAATTAAAGGAAATCAATTAAAAATAAATTCCTCTCCAGATTATGAAACAAAATCTTCTTATTCTATCCGTTTAAAAACAACAGATAGTGGAGGACTATCTTATGAAGAAGCCTTTACCTTAAGTGTTAATGATGTTAATGAAGAACCAACTGATATATCTTTATCAAGTTCAAGTTTCAATGAGAATATAAGTTCTGGTTCAGTTGTTTCAAATTTATCGACTGAAGATGAGGACGCTTCTGATACTCATACTTATTCCTTGGTAAGTGGTTCCGGGGATACTGATAATGCTGCATTTACAATTAAAGGAAATCAATTAAAAATAAATTCCTCTCCAGATTATGAAACAAAATCTTCTTATTCTATCCGTTTAAAAACAACAGATAGTGGTGGTCTTACTTATGAAGAATCAGTTGATTTAGATGTCAATGATTTAACAGATGAAAATGGTAGTTCGAGTAATGGAGATTTAATAGAATTAATTGAAAATTATTTAAGCCTTTTAGGTAATATTTCTCCTTCTCTTGAAATAAAAGGAGGGAATATTGATATCTCCTATAAATCAAATGAATATATTTTTAGCTTAGATCAATTAATATTCAAAGGAAAAATTACTGACTTAGAAAGTTCTTCTGAAATTGATGCAGAATATACTTTAAATGGATCATTAAAATTAAGTGGGAAAAATAATTCCGCTAATGCTGAAATATATAAAAACCTTACTGCAGATTTTAACGTCAATACACTTTATAAATTTAATGATAATACAAGCTCTTCTATCACCCAATTTGATAGTGAAGATCTTTATATTGACATAATTGGAGAATTCGAAATAAAAGATGATGATCTTGGCAGGCCAAAAATCGAATCTAATCCTGACAATTACCAACTCATTATTAATAAAGATAATAAAGGAGATGATCCAAAATTTGAGTTCAGTATTAATAACGAAATAGATTCCTCTACTGTGAGTCTTAAAAAAAACGACAAGCTTGTTTATGAATTAATAGAAACACTTTCAAACGGCAAGGCGATTTTAAACATTTCGGGTGATTTTTTTAACTTCTATGATTTCACAATTAATAGTACTTTAAATGTATTAAATGGAGATATTTTTGGTTTATTTGATAAAAATGATTTTTCTTTCAATGCATCTTCTGAATTTAAAGATCAAGATATAAAATTCAGTTTTTCGGAAAATAATGAATTCTATCTAGAGAATATTTTAGAGGGTTTGGATTTTACTACCAACGATATTAAAATTATAGATATTAATTTAATTCCTGGAACTCAAGCTAATACAATCTCTTCTACTTCTAGTCTCAATAGAGAAATTAATGCAATATCTTTTGAAATCGTTCCGTTCCGACTTTCCTTCACTGATGATAATGCAATAAAATGGAAGTTCGAAGAGGTAAATGATTCAGGTGAAAAATATATACAAATTTATAAATATAATGAATCAAATTTTGATCAAGTAGCAACTATAAAAAAAGATGAATCAATTGGTAAACATACATTTAATATTTCTTCTGATCTAAATGATTTTTCTTATCAAGATTTCCTTAATAATAAAACAATCACCTTAGTTGATGAAGATGGTACGAAAATAACAGCCTATGCCAATAATCAGAACGATAATCTGAACCCACTTATTTATGTTGTTACCAAGGATTTAGATGCAAGTATTGATTTAGCAAATGAATTAAAGTCTTTATTGGGTAGTAATAATGTTGAGATAAAAACATCATCACTAATAAAAAATGATTTAAAAATTAATGATGAAATAATCGATGCAAATGATCTTAAGAAACTTTCTTCACATATAAATGGAATACTCGATGCTAGTAGTGTACAAATAATAAAAGGCACTCTTTCTGATATTCAATCTAATTACTCTTCCGATGGTATAAGTGGTCTTGGTAGTGAGGAATTGATAATTAAAGATCAAACTATAAATGCATCCGATTTAAAAAATTTAGATGCTTTAACGACTGGATTAATTGATGCAACATCTGCTTCCAAACTAATTGGTAATAGTGATGACATAAAAAATATCAGAGAGTCGGATGGAATAAAAATTGATCCTTCTCTATTTTCTAATAGTGGAACTGGTTTTAAATTTACGGATAAGGAGACTCTTATAACGGCTGTAAAAGTATATGGTAATGGTTCTGAAAATGGTATCGAAACTTATGGAAATATTAATACTTGGAATGTAAGTGCAATAACTGATTTTTCTAACCTTTTTAAAGATCTATGGACATTCAATCAAGATATAAGTAATTGGGATGTAAGCAATGGAACTGATTTCTCAAATATGTTTTATAACTCACAATCATTTAATCAGGATATAGGCAACTGGGATGTAAGTAATGGAACTAATTTTTCAGGGATGTTTTCATTTGCATACGACTTTAATCAAGATATAAGTAATTGGGATGTAAGCAATGGAACTGATTTTAACTCTATGTTCAAGCGAGCATACGACTTTAATCAGGATATTGGAGATTGGGATGTAAGTAATGGAAATGATTTTAGTTATATCTTAAGTGAAACTTCTGCATTTAATCAGGATATAGGTGAGTGGAACGTTAGCAAAGGAACTAATTTTGAATGGATGTTGGCCTATTCATATAACTTTAATCAGGATATTGGAGATTGGGATGTAAGCAATGGAACTAACTTTAATTCAATGCTGACGGCTACTGCCATTAATCAGGATATTGGTGAATGGGATGTAAGCAATGGGACTGATTTTAGTTACATGTTTTTTAAGGCATCAGATTTTGATGGGGATATAGGCAATTGGGATGTTAGTGATGGGACTAATTTCAAGAGAATGTTTGCTTTATCTGCGTTTAATCAGGATATAGGTGAGTGGAACGTTAGCAAAGGAACTGATTTTAGTGAGATGTTTACTAATGTAACTAACTTTAATCAGGATATAGGCAGTTGGGATGTCAGTTCTGGGGAAGATTTTCATTCTATGTTTTCCTTAGCATCTTCATTTAATCAAGATATAAGTAATTGGGATGTAAGCGAGGGTACTAGTTTCGCTTACATGTTTAATGAGGCTCCAGAATTTGATCATGATTTAAGCAGCTGGAACATAAAAGAAAGTGCCTCCTTAAATTCAATGTTTGAGGGAGCTAATCTGATGCAAACAAATCAAGGATTTAGCTCTACCCCAACTTTTACTGATTTTAATCAATCCAAGTTAATTATTGATACCTCATCTCCACTAATTACAGGCCCTTCGAATAATCAAACATCAGGAACAAGTGCTGGAATAACTGGATCAAAAATTACCATTAATGAAAATTCAACTACGGTTTATACCTTCAAAGCAAATGAGAGTGTCACTTGGGATTTTGATGATAGTGATCTCTATGGAAATGGTGGTAGAGACGTATCTAAATTCTCTATCAATTCCAATACTGGTGCTCTAACTTTTTCAAGTGCTCCAGATTATGAGTCACCTACTGATCACAACTCAGATAATGATTATGTAGTTGTTGTAAGGGCAACTGATAGTGCGGGGAAT
>CACJAC010000014.1 GCA_902591275.1 uncultured Prochlorococcus sp.
TAGAGGAAAAGCTCAACAATCTAGAAATTGAAAGTGGGTGGAAAATTAAATATTTATCTCAGTTTGAGAGTTCTCCTGGTAGCGCAATAAAGGACTATTGGGATTTAGATGAGACAAGTTTGTTGATAGTTGCGGATCCTAGAGGGGGGAATTTACTGAACTTTAACGTCGGAGATGCTTATTTTAATTTTATGCCAAGGTTATTTTGGGTTGAACTTCAAACAAGATTTGGTAACCAATATTATGTTAAAGATCACGGTGAAGATGGTGCAGTATTAGACGCAATTGATTCAGTAAAGATTTGCCTCGAAAGAGGAGGATGCCAAGTTGTCCCTGGCCTTCCCAAAGAGCAATATATATGGACTTTATGTACATCTATTCTTGGAGGTTTGGTAGCAGGTTTTGCATCTGCTCCAAGAAAAGAAGGTCAAGTAATATCAATTGGCTTTTTAGCTCTTCTTTCTCCTTTATGGGGGATGTTATTTGGAATTTTTGGTTTGGCACCGATAATATCCAGAACAAATGATTTATTACCTTTATTTAAAAATGGTTTAGCTTTTACAGCCGCAGGAATTGCGGGCTATATCTTGTCTCAAACATTATTTTCAAGATATGAAAAGCCAAAAAATACTTAAAATATGAACAAAAAAATCTAATCCTAAAAAAATTTATCCTCTTCATGAATTACACCAGACTCTGAATACCATCGGTGAGAAACATGACTTAATCCCCTTTTTTCAAACTCAATCCATGAAAAGTTAATTAGTAATTTCCCATCTTCATCAGTTTTATATCTTGGCACCACAGCAGTGTTGAAATAAATTGTTCCTTTGCTATCAACTTTAAACATTTCTCTTAAACCAAGATTTCTTTTGAGCCGGTTGTGCATATGACCAAAAATTACAAGATCAACTTTTCTTCTCTTTTGTATTTGGGAAATAGCTACAGACAAATCTCTATCTCCCCAATCTACTGAGGGTAATTTCCAGTCTTTCCCACAAATGCTTTTAGGTTCTGAGCCTAAACCCGAGGGGCCAGCATGAGAGATAATTATTAGAGGTATATCCTCTACAGTCTTTTCCGAACATTTGATAATTTTATTTATTGAATCTTGTTCGGTAATAGGTCCATAAACGCCTTTAACTTCTTTTGAAAGATAATAGCCGCCGCCAGAACTGCATGGTCTTGCAGACAATAAATTTATTTGGTTATTAAAAACTTTCAAATCCCATGCACAATATTTTTCACCAAGAACACGTATCTGCTTTGAGAGAGTATCGCCTGTAGAATCCTTCCCTCTATCATGATTTCCTAAAATCACAAAAGTAGGAATTTTAATCTCATTAATTTTTTTAATTATTTTGACACTCCCATCAGAAATATCACCAACAAATAAAACAATATTTGGTTTGATAATCGATAAAACTTTCAAGTCTGATTCAGACCATTGACCATGACAGTCACCAACAATAGCAATTTTTAAATTTGTCAGAATTTTTTCTGTTTAAAGGCATATAATCTATTTAGAGATATTCTAAATCCTGACCAGTATAACTTCTACTGCAAAACAGAAATCAGCTCAAAACGAAGAGGATTTGATTTCTGAAATAAAGGAGCGTTGCAAAAAAGCTAATGCAATTATTCTTGCGCACTATTATCAAGCTCCAGAGATTCAGGAAATTGCAGATTTTATCGGCGATTCGTTAGATCTATCTAGGAAAGCTGCAAATAATGATGCAGACATAATAATTTTTTGTGGTGTGCACTTTATGGCCGAAACCGCAAAAATACTTAGCCCTAATAAAACAGTCCTATTACCAGATATTGATGCAGGATGCTCATTAGCAGACGATTGTCCTTCAGATAAATTTCAAATGTTCAGGGAAGAAAATCCAGATCATTATGTCGTAAGTTACATAAATTGTACTGCAGAAGTAAAAGCTCAAAGTGATTTGATATGTACAAGCAGTAATGCAGTCTCATTAATTAAAAAGATACCTGAAAATAAAAAGATAATATTTGCACCAGATCAGAACCTTGGGAGATGGGTACAGAAGAATTCAGGGAGAGATCTTAAATTATGGCCTGGCAGCTGCATTGTTCATGAATCATTTAGTGAAGAGGCACTTCTAAAATTAAAATATCAAAATCCAGGATCAAAAGTCATTGCTCATCCTGAATGTAGTCAAAATTTATTAATTCTCTCAGACTTTATTGGATCAACAAGTAAGCTGCTTGATTTCGTAAGTAAAGATCCATCTAAGACTTACATGGTACTAACTGAACCTGGAATAATTCATCAAATGAAAAAGAAAGAACCTAACAAAATTTTTATTGAAGTCCCAGATGTAGAAGGTTGTAAATGTAACGAGTGTCCATATATGAAATTAAATACTTTAGAAAAAATTCTAGATTGTTTGAAAAACAATTCCCCGTCTATCGAACTAGACTCAGAAATAATAAGAAGAGCTTATGTGCCAATAAAAAGAATGCTGGATATGAGTAATTAATTTAATGAAAATACTTTATCTTCCTTATTAATTTTTAGGAATGCATTAAGGTTTGTAGTGTCAGGCTTAAATTCGCTTATCTGATTCTTTCTATTAATTATATTTATTAGCTCTTTTTCACCGGCTCTATATTGTTTATCTTTTCTAGTTCCTATCTCTCTTTGGAGTATAGGGTTTATATTCATTTTTACTTCTATGTCTGGAATAATTCCAGATTTGTTTATATCAGTGCCGTTCGGAGTTAAATACTTAGCGACTGTAACAGTTAGACCTGAACCATCAACTAATGTTCTCATAGATTGAACTAAACCCTTACCAAACGTTTTCTTCCCAACTAATTTTCCTCTTTTGTTATCCTTTATTGCACCAGAGACTATTTCACTAGCACTAGCAGAGCCCTCATTAACCAAGACAACTAAGGGCTTTTTTGTTAGAGCTTGACCGTTTCCTTTTTTTGTTTCTTTTAAACCATCTTTACTTACCGTGCTTACTATTACTCCTTTGTTAATGAAGTGCCTTGAGATATCAATGCTTGATTCTAATAAACCTCCAGGATTACTTCTCAAGTCAAGAACATATCCTGCGACTTTTTTTGTTTCTAAATCCTTAATAGCATCTCTAGTCTCTTTTGATGCATTTGCATTAAATTGTTTAATTCTTACATAGCCAATTGATAAGCCGTTTTTGGTTTGATTGACTTTACTTGATACAGATTTTATTTCAATTTTTTCTCTTGATAAAATCTTAAAAAAGGATTTAGAACCTCTAAGAATTTCAAGCTTTACTTTAGTACCTCTTTGTCCTCTTATTAATTTCACGGCCTCATCAATATTCATACCTTCAGTAGAAATATCATCTATGGATAATATTTTATCTCTAGCTTTAATTCCAGCATCAAATGCAGGGGTGCCCTCTATGGGAGAAATAATTATTAAATCATCAGATTCTTTATCTTTAACTATTTGGATACCAACTCCAGTTAATTCACCAGAGGTATCGATTCTCATCTGATTAAATTCCTTAGGCTCTAAAAATCTTGTATAAGAATCATCTAAGTTAGAGAGCATATCTCTAATCGCATCATATGCTTCATTGCTGTCTGAATATGTTTTTGATAAAACTTCTTTTCTTAGATTAATCCAATTGGACTTTTGAAATTTGCCGCTCGAATCAAGAAAATCTCTATATACAATTTGCCAAACATGATCAATTACTTCTTTATAACTATTATTTAAAACAGTTGCCTCTGCAAAATTATTTAAAAATAGTCCAGAAAAGGATGTCGCAAAGAGAAATATATATTTTTTTTTAAGCAATTTTCTTATCTTCAAATAATTCGATATTTTTTATTATAAAAAGAATTTATTTATAATTCAAAATTTTGACAAATCCTTAAGGATCAATCCACTTCCCATCATCCTTAATAAGTTGGATTAAAGCATTAACACCCTCATCTTCAGGTACTCTTTTTATCTCTTCTTTCCTTCTATATAAGGCAATAGTTCCTTTACCTTTCCCAACATAACCATAATCAGCATCTGCCATTTCTCCTGGCCCATTAACAATACATCCCATTATTGCTATATCTAGACCCGTTAAATGTGAGGTGGCGTTCCTAACTTTATCTACAACTTCTTCTAGATTGAAAAGTGTTCTACCACAACTAGGGCAACTGATGTATTCAACCATTGTTTTTCTTAATCCTAAAGATTGCAAAATTGAATAGCATACTGGTATTTCCTTTTCTGGAGCTTCTGTTAAGGAAACCCTGATGGTATCTCCTAATCCCTCTGCTAAAAGCGTTCCAATTCCCGCAGTACTTTTAATCCTTCCATAATCACCATCACCAGCTTCGGTCACTCCCAAATGTAAGGGATAGTTATATCCCTCTGAGTCAAGCCTATCTGCAATCATTCTGTAAGCTGCCATCATGACCGGAGCCCTAGAAGCTTTCATAGAAATAATTATGTTGTGAAAATCAAGCTCATCACAAATTTTGACGAACTCCATCGCAGATTCTGTCATTCCTAATGGCGTATCTCCATAAGTAAAAAGCATCCTCTCAGATAGAGACCCATGATTAACTCCAATTCTTAGAGCTTTGTTTTCAGCCTTTAAAACTTCAACTAAAGGGGTAAATCTTTTAAGTATTGTTTGTTTAATAGTTTCAAATTCCTCATCTGTATATTCAGTTCTTGTAGGGTCTGATTTTTCAAAAACAAACAATCCAGGATTAATTCTTACTTTATCAACATGTTTTGCAACTTCCATTGCAATTTTCATACCATTATGGTGAACATCCGCAACCAAGGGTGTGTTGATATTATTTTCTAGTAATTTTGCTTTTATATCTCCTACTGCTTTGGCATGTGCTAAGGAAGGGACAGTTAACCTTACTATTTCACAACCCACATCATGAAGTCTTTTGATAGCTAAGTAAGCATTTTCGACATCCATCGTATCTTCATTTATCATCGATTGAACTCTCACTGGATAATCACTTCCAATAGCTACATCACCCACCATTACTGTTCTAGTTATCCTTCTCTCAATATGAGTTGAATATCTTTTGGAGAGACTATTAACCTCTTTTGATTGAGTTAATGACATTAAAATTCTTGATATTCAAAAAGGATTTCACTAAATTATACGGCATGTAGTTTACCACTTACATTCTCTAGGTCTTTCAAAGTTAGATAGTAAGGTTTATTGATTTCTTTTGAAGGGAATCTCAACAAATAAGATGGATGAAAAATTACCATAATTTCTCTCCCATCTTTTTTAATCCATTGACCTCTTAAATTACTTATAGGATCTTTAACTTCTAAAATAGCTCTCATAGCAGTTGAACCAGTAAGTAATATAAATTTTGGATCAACTAGCTTTATTTGCTGTAATAACCAAGGTTTATGAATATTAATTTCTCTAGTAGTGGGTTTTCTATTATTTGGTGGACGACATTTAATTACATTACAAAAATAAACATCCCTCTTATAGTCAATCCCAGCTTGTATTAATAATTCGTTTAATAGCTTACCAGATTTACCTACATAAGGTTTTCCTTCTAAATCTTCCTGAGCTCCAGGTGCCTCACCAATTATTAACAAATCTGCAAATACACTTCCTCTCCCAATTACTAACCTTTTCACTGAAAATAAAACTTTAAATATTTTTATCTTAAGAACTCAAAACATGAAAATAAAATAGATTAAGAAAATGAACTAAATTAAACCATAGTGTGATAGTTTTATTTATTCTTAATTTATGCATTTGTCATTATTAAAAGTCATATTTGAAAAGTCATAAGTCAATGAGTCAAGTTAATTTATCTGATCGGGCACTTTCAATTGAGCCTTCTCTTACATTGCAGATAAGTGCTAAAGCAAATCAATTATCTGCAGAAGGAGTAGATATTTGTAATTTAAGTGCAGGAGAACCTGATTTTGATGCCCCAAAAGAAGTAATAGAGGCTACGAGTAAAGCTATATTTGATGGATTTACAAAGTATGGGCCCGCAGCGGGGAATTTAGATCTCCGAAAAGCAATTGCAAATAAACTTCAAATTCAAAACGATTTAAATTATGAATTTGAAAATGTAATGGTCACAAATGGTGCTAAGCAAGCAATATATAATCTTTTCCAAGTCTTGTTAAATCCTGGAGACGAAGTTATTATTCCTTCTCCATATTGGTTAAGTTATCCCCAGATGGTTAGATTGGCGGGTGGTAAGCCAATTTTCACAAAATCTTCTCCAGAAGATGGATTCAAAATAAATATAGAAGATTTGAAGTCTAAAATCTCTTCAAAAACTAAATTTATAATTATCAATTCTCCTAATAATCCTACTGGAAGAGTTATGTCAAAGGAAGAATTATTACAAATTGCCGATTTAGCTAGAGAAAATCCAAATATCAATATTCTTTCTGATGAGATTTACGAACTAATCCTTAAAAAAGAATTTAAACACCACAGTTTATCTTCATTAGCAAATGACTTAAAAGATAGAATTTTTATAATAAATGGGTTTGCGAAAGGATGGGCTATGACTGGCTGGAGGATAGGTTATTTAGTAGGTCCCAAAGATGTAATAAAAGCATCCTCAGCATTACAAAGTCAAAGTACAAGTAATGTTTGCTCTTTTGTTCAAAAAGGTGCTTTAGAGGCTTTAAAAATTAATAATGAGTTTTTCTCAATTATAAATAGCCATTATGATCAAAGAAGAAGACTACTCTATGAGGGCCTTAATAATATAAATGGGATTTATATTGAAGAACCTAACGGAGCATTTTACGCATTTCCAAAATTACCTAACTCCTCAATTACTTCTGTTGACTTCTGCAATAAGGCTCTACAAGATTACGGATTAGTTGTTGTACCTGGAAAAGCTTTTGGGGATGATGAATGTATAAGAATATCTTGTGCAGCTTCAGAGATTAAAATAAAAGATGGACTACAAAGGATTGCAAAAGCAATCTCTGAATACTTTTAATTTAAAGTAAGTAATGTTTAATTTAAAGAATTTCCTAATAAGTTCATCTCTATTATTTTCTATTTTTTCATCACCTATATTTTCAAATCCCAAAGTCTTAAAAGTGGGAGCAATACCTGATCAAAACCAAGATGTTTTGGACAAAAGATTTAATTTATTTTCAAAAGAATTATCCAAACAACTTGATGTAGAAGTTCAATACATACCTGTTATTAATTATGTTGCAGCAGTAACTGGATTCAGAACTAAAGATTTAGATTTAGTTTGGTTTGGCGGTTTATCAGGAGTTCAAGCCAGACTACAAACTCCTAATTCAATTGTCATAGCTCAAAGAGATATCGATAAGGAATTTAAAAGTGTTTTTATAGTAAACAAAAATTTAGGACTTAACCCAATTTCAAACATTAAAGGACTTAAAAAACTAAAAAATTTGAGATTTACTTTTGGCTCTGAAAACTCAACTTCTGGAAGATTAATGCCAGAATATTTTTTAAATCGAGCAGGGATAGAAATTAAAGACTTTAAAGGCAAAAAAGCAGGTTTTAGTGGGAGTCATGATGCCACTATAGCTTTAGTTAATAGTGGGGCATTTGATGCTGGAGCTTTAAATAAACAAGTTTGGGAAAACAATCTTAAAAATAATCCCAAAAGAACAAGTAATTCAGAATTATTCTGGATCACCCCAGAATATGTTGACTATCATTGGATTGCTCAAGGGGATCTTGAAAATAGATTCGGGGAAGGGTTTACAAACGAACTTAAATCAGTAATTCTAAATTTAGATATAAAGCAAAAATCACATAAACAGATATTAGATATGTTCAATGCAAAAAGATTTATAAAGGCAGATTCAAAACAATATAAAAATATAGAGGAAATCGGGAGGCAATTAAACAAAATTAGATGAATAATACTCTCTTAGAATTAAAAAATATATCTTATAAATACAAAAACGATCTAATCCTAAATAAAATAAATTTAAAAATAAATTCTGGGGAAAAAATTGCACTTTTAGGTAAAAGTGGTTCAGGAAAAACTACACTTATATCAGTACTTAATGGCACTATTAAGCCAACTCAAGGTGAGGTTATATTATTCAACAAAAGTTTCGAGGAATTAGATAGAAAGCAGAAAAGTAAAATAACAACTATATGGCAAGATCTAAGATTAATAGAAGATCTCTCTGCAGAACAAAATGTTAATTGTGGACTACTAGCGGAAAACAATTTTTATTTCGCTTTTAAAAATTTACTAAATATAAGTTCTTTTAAGAAGGCGCATAAATATATGCAATTATGTAGACTTCATAACTCTATTTACGACAAAAAAATCAGAAAACTATCTGGGGGGCAAAAACAAAGGGTGGCTATAGCTAGATCATTAATTCAAGGATCAAATATATTACTTGCAGATGAGCCTTTTAATAATCTAGATCCCAAATTGATAACAACAATTAAAAACCTAATTCTAGAAATTGGCGATAAAAATAATACAAAAAAATCCCCAAAGACGGCATTAGTTGCATTACATCGATTAGATTTGCTGAACGATTTCGATAAAGTTATTGGAATCAGGGATGGTAAAATTTTTTTCAATATCAAAAGAAATAACTTAAAGAAGATTCATTTAGACAAAATATATTAACTAGTTGAACAAATTAAAATTAAACTATACCTCATTATCTTTTCTTCCAATTTTGGTTTGCATACCTCTAGGGTATCAATTAATAAACAATATTCATTTTGGAGGATTTAAATTATTCCAAGAATTCTTAATTTCTGCATTTAATCCAAAGATCGATAATGAAATTATTATTACCGTAATTAAGCGATTAAATGAAACTATCTTAATTGGTTTTTTTAGTTGGTTAGTAAGTATTGTTTTTGGAGCAATTTTTGGAATAATTTCCTCAAATATTTTTTATAAAATCTTTAATATTCCAAATTTTCTCTACCGCATAATAAGGTTTTTTCTAACAATAATTAGATCTATACACGAAGTGGTTTGGGGAATACTATTAATGCAAATATGTGGAATAAATTTTTCGATAGGAATAATAGCTATATGCATACCTTATATTGCTGTAAATTCAAAAGTTTTTGCTGAACAATTAGAAACTATTGACTACAAAAGTTTTGAATCTATAAATCAAATAAATGCACCTAAATTTTCTTCTTTACTAACTTTAATATGGAATCCAATAATAAATACATTTAAAAACTTTGGTTTATATCGATTAGAGTGTTCAATAAGAAGTACGGTGATTTTAGGACTTTTTGGGATAGGAGGAATAGGTACCAGTATTTTTTTATCTTTCCAAACTTTGAATTTTAGAGAGTTATGGACTTATTTATGGTCCTTAGCAATTTTGATAATTCTTTCTGCATTAATATTCAAAAAAATAAAATTTAACACTACAAATAAAATCTTATCTATTTTTTTTATTTCAGTTTTTTTCATAACAATTTTATTTTCTTTTTCATATTTTCTTTATTTTATTTTTAATAATAATTTTGAAAATTTTAATTCCGTTAGTTCTCTATTTAAATCAAGCTCAGATTTAGGATTATTTGATTTCTTAAAACTTATATTAGAAACAATAATTTTAAGTCTTTTATCAACAGGAATCGCAATTAGTTTACCTCCATTAGTAATAGGAATTTTTAACAACAACACTTCTAAAATTTTTATAAAAATTTTTGCATTTTTATTTCGTTTAATACCTACACCTGTAATACTTCTAACTCTATTAACTTTTAATAATCCTTCTGTATCTTTAGCAGCTTTAACATTAGGTCTCCACAACGCTGGGATTACTAGCAAATTACTTTTTACAAATCTAGATAACCAAGACAAGATAAATTATATTGCAATGAAATCTCTAGGAATCTCAAAAAAGACTAGTTGGCTTTTAGGTTTATTTTCTCAACAAGCAAAAAGTTACTTAGCATATTGCGCTTATAGATCTGACATTATTATTAGAGAAACAGCAATTGTTGGGGTTATTGGAAGCGTTGGTCTAGGTTGGCAATTGCAAGAATCACTAAGTTCCTTTGCATGGCAAGAAGTTACCATAGTTTTGATAGCTTATAGCTCCATCGCAATAGTTGGCGAATTAATAAATGGTAAAATCAAAAATAGTTTAACTTGATTTGTAAGAATAATTTGTTAAACCAAGTAATTATTTTTTCCGGTTATAGTGATTAGTTTACCAAAACAGCTAGTTGTAATTGGAGATAGCTCAGTTTATGGATGGGGAGATAATGAGGGCGGTGGATGGTGTGAGAGGCTTAGAAAAGATTGGTGCAATAACCAAAATGGGCCAGTTATTTATCAACTTGGCGTTAGGGGAGATGGGATAGAAAAAGTTTCATCTAGATGGGAAAAAGAATGGTCATCTAGAGGAGAAACAAGAAGAAATAAACCTAAAGCAATCCTACTAAATGTAGGTCTTAACGACACTGCAGCAATTGGTCAGATAAATGGAAGACATCAATTAGATATAGATGGATTTGAATATGGATTAGAGAGGCTAATTAATGAAATGAACTCTCAAACAAATGTATTTGTTATTGGTCTGACACCCGTTGACGAAAGCAAAATGCCGTTCGCAGGATGTCTATGGTACACAAACGATTTTTGTAATTCTTATGAAAGGAGAATGGAGGAAGTATGCCTCAATCAGAATGTCCCATTTCTTCCTACTTTTAGAGAAATGTACTCTGATAAAAGGAGTAAAAATTGGATTACGCATGATGGAATTCATCTAAATTCCGAAGGTCATTTCTGGCTTTTCCAAAGACTTAAAAGCTGGGAGATTCTTACAAAATGGAAGGAATCCTAGGTCTTTCTAAATATTATTAATTTAAAAAATATGAATATAAAATAAGAGCAAAGATAGCCAAAACAGAAGCAATACTTGTCTGAATAGCATTTACCAATTCATTACTTAGTTTATATTTGTTTTGAAATTTAGCACCAATAATACTTTCAGAAAGTGTTGCCAAGAATCCAGAAACTAAAACAACTATAAAATGATATTTTGTAGAAATAATTGATAGACGAAGCATTATAAAAGCCATAAATATTGATCCCAAAACACTAGCTAATGTTCCTTCTATACTTATTCCTCCTTCAGTTCCCCTATCCACCTTTTTAAGTGAAGTAATTAAGTATGTGTCTTTACCAAATCTTTTCCCAATTTCGCTGCCAAAAGTATCCGCCAACTTTGCAGCAAAACTTGCAGCAAAACCTACTTTAAACATCACCATGTTGGCAGGATTAAATTTGGTCATAATGGCAAGAAATAATCCTGTAGCTGCAGAGCCCCATACATTCTCAGGACCTCTTCTCCCGCCTCTTTTTTCAGCAATTCCTTGTGCTTTTTTAAATTTAAAACCTATTTTGGTAACGAGAGATCCAAATAATAAATAAATTACAACTGAAATCCATCCCTGCCAAGACAAACATCCCCACAAAATTGTGCCTAAGATACCTGCACTGACCCAACCACTTTTCGTCATCAAAGGAATCTTGCAAAATACATAAATCAAAATAAAATTAATGCAAAAACCTATTAAAAATTGATTTCTAATTAAATCCATATTTATTTAATTCGTTAATTTCAAATCAATTCTCCACTGATTTAGAATTGATGATGCGTTAATACTAGCTGTCGAAGTTCTTAAGATAGTGTCAGAAAGTTTAACAAAGGTAATATTATTTTTATTAAAAAAATCAATTTCTTTAGAGGACCAACCTCCTTCAGGACCAATTACATTCCAAAAAATACCTCCTTTTTTATTTCCAAATTCTTGTTGTTTTCTTAACCATTGATTTAAGTCATATATTGTTTCTTCTCTAGTTATAGAAATTGAAACTCTTTCTTGATTATCTCTACTTTTTAGCCATTCAATAATATCCATTCCATTTAAAATAGATGGTTTCCATAATCTCTCACTTTGCTCAACTGCTTCTTTGATAATTAAATTCCATCTCAAAAGTTTTCTAGAATAATTTAAATTTTTGTTTACTTGTCTTTCTGAAAATAATGGTTGTATAAAATCAATTCCTATTTCAGTACACATTTTTAAAATATCCTCAAACCCACTTTTTGGTATAACAACAGCTATCCCTAATAAGAAAATTTCTTTTTCTTGAAATAAGTAAGGTTTTTTTAATTGAATTATTTCTAAACAATCATTTTTAACTTTTATAGCTTTCCATAATGAACCCTCTCCGTTACCTATAAATATTTCTTTACCATTTTTTATCCTCATTACTTTATTTAAATAATGAGCCTCTTCTTTAAAAAGTTCTAAGTTTTTGTTCTTAATATTTTCAATTCTCTCATGGGAAATAATTAATCTTGTTAAGTCTTCCATCTAAAACACTTAATCTTTAAAAACTAAATCTTCATGTTCTTCAATTGCCCAATCATTATTTTCACCCCCAATAATTAACTCTTCAATTTTTACATAATTATTTGATATCTCATTCAAAGAATTAATTAATATATCTATTGAAATGGAGTCTGAAGTTCCAAAATCAACCCAACATCTTCCCCAATGGTTTTGATATTCCATAATCCCTAAATTATGCATTAAGGCTGGAAGAGATGCGTTTTTTTGGTCATTATCGTAAGACATCCAACTTAGATCGGAACCCTCTTCATGAGTTTGTAAATTTTCAGAATTAAATCCACCTAACCTTCCTAAAACGTACCAACTATCAAAAACACCATCTAAATAATTTTTTTCATCTTGAGTTGGTGATTCTGAAAACCTGATCCATATCCAACAATTAAAAGGATCAACTTCCCTAAAAATAATATTCATATTGACTAATATCTTTTTAGATCTACAGCTATTATAAGGAAGTTATTACTAGATTCAAATTTATACCTATAACTTAATTAATAATGCTTGATTTAAAAGAAATATCTTATCAACCCCAAACTGGTGAAAGAAAAATAATAGACAATTTAAATTTAAAAGTTCATGAAAATGAAATCATTTTAATTTGCGGCAATAGTGGTTCTGGGAAAACAACACTACTCGAAATAATAAGCGGATTAATAAATCCACAAAAAGGAAAAATTACTTGGAAGAATAAAATTTTGTCTTCTAGACAAAGAAGATGGTTTTGTGGAGTAGTATTCCAATTTCCTGAAAGATACTTTATAGGTACAACCATTGGGAAAGAATTAAAAATAGGCCATAAATCTTTAAGAGAAAAAAATATAGAAATAGTTTTAAATAAAGTTGGTTTGAAAAAAATTAATCTGACCCAACCACCAGAACAACTAAGTGGCGGACAACAAAGGCGATTAGCTGTAGCAGTTCAACTACTTAGAAACCCCTCAATTCTTTTACTTGATGAACCAACTGCTGGATTAGATTTTTCAATGAGAAATGATGTAAAGAATTTAATTCATGATTTAAAAAATAAAAATACAATTATTATTGTTACTCATGAACCTGCCTTATTTGAGGGGATTCCTTCTAGGATATTATTCTTGGAAAAAGGGAAAATCAAAAATTTTATGAAAGAAAATCATGCAGGATAGGATAGTTCGGGCTACTGCAGCAAATGGAGGAATAAGATTAGTTGCGGTCTTAACAACAGAATCTTCTTTAGAAGCAAAAAAAAGACACGGTCTTTCTTATTTAACCACCTGTATCTTGGGCAGAGCATTTAGTGCTTCACTACTTTTGGCAAGCTCGATGAAGATAATGCATGGGAGAGTTACTTTAAGAGTTAGATCTGACGGACCTTTAAAAGGATTACTAGTTGATGCAGGTAGAGACGGAAAAGTTAGGGGTTATGTAGGGAATCCTAATTTAGAATTAGACCTAGTTAAAAAAGGTAATAATAAATATTCTTTTGATTTTACAAAAGCATTAGGTAGAGGATACTTAAATGTAATTAGAGATAGTGGATTTGGAGAACCCTTCACAAGCACTGTTGAATTAGTAAATGGAAATATTGCTGAAGACTTAGCTTCATATTTATATCATTCAGAGCAAACTCCCTCTGCTGTATTTATTGGCGAAAAAATCCAGAATAAAAGTGTTATTTGTAGTGGTGGCTTATTAGCTCAAGTTCTACCTAAAAAAGATACTGACCCACTACTAATCTCACTACTTGAAGAAAGATGTAAAGAAATTAATTCTTTCAGCGAAGACCTATTTAAGTCAAAAGATAATCTTCTTTCGTTAATTAGAAATATATTTCCCGATATTGACGATAAATCAATCTCTGAAAAAGCTCGTTCCCAAGAAGTGAGTTTTAAATGCAAGTGTTCCAAACAAAGAAGTTTAAATGCGATGAAAATGCTTGATAAGAGCGAGTTAGAGGACATCCTCAAGAAAGATGGCAAAGCAGAGTTGGTTTGTGAATTTTGTAAAAACAAATATCTTATAAATTATGAAGAAATTAAATCTATGGTAGAAAATCAATCATAAAAAAATTACGCCTAGCCATAAAATAACCATGGCCGGAATACTTTGAATTTTTTGTATTGATAAGGAGTTGTTTGATACTTCCTGAATGAAAGAATTATTTTCAAGCAATCCACCAAATATTAACCCTATCGAGAGAAAGGTAACACTCCAACCCAGAGAACCTATAAATCTTTTCCCCGATTTAATTTGAGTATAGGTAAGAATTAATGTTGAGATAGAGAGTAACAGTCTATTATTAGAGTCTGGACTGATAAATAACAAAATTAAAAATAATAGCCCAACAGATATTTTTATTGAAAGATTATCAAATGAGGGGGTAGTTATTTTTGGCAGACTATACTGACTTGAATTGTTGGAGTTATTATTTAAATTTTTTATCTTAGAAAGAAGTGGGAAATTATTGGTCAATTGATTAATTTGTTTTTCTTTTTTTGAGGCACTCACAGCTTCATAGCTTACATTTCCTGATTGCCTGGCTTTCAAACTCCCCATTAGTAATTGATCAAAGGAAGATTCTATTTTCGCTTTTAAAATTAAATCTTCACCAGCCTCTTTAACTTTAATATCTCTAGCCTTCTGAATATCCTCAAAAGCAGAACCTTCTTTCACACCTAAAATTTCATAAGGTGATTTTTCGTTATTATTTTTATTACTGTTTGAATCCAAAATTTTTTACCAATACTAACAGATTAACTAATTTTATTATCCATTAAGACTTTATAAAACAATTGGTTCGACTCCACTAACAACGGGCGCAACTTTGTTTAAATTTAATTGATTATTGTCTTCAACAAATTGATTTAGATTCCACTCATTTTTGAAAAGAATAACTGGCCTATTCCAACAATCTTTAACTATTTTACAGTTGAATATTCTGCCTAGTTTTTCAATGGCTGGCCATCCATCAGAAATCCATCTAGCCAATTGATATGGCATTGCTTCAAGATTTGCATCTACACCATATTCACTTTTTAACCTGTGAGTTACTACCTCCAACTGCAATTGACCAACGGCTGCGAGTATAGGGTCTCTTTTACTCTCATCAAAGTCATAAAGAATCTGAACAGCACCTTCTTCTCGAAGTTCATTAACACCCTTTCTAAAGTTTTTAAATGCTGAGGGATTTGGATTTCTTAGCCAGCTGAATATTTCAGGACTAAATGATGGTATCCCCTCATATTCCAAATGAGCACCAGTATAAAGAGTATCTCCAATAGAAAACATCCCTGGATTATTTAAACCAATAACATCTCCAGGATAGGCATCATCAACTACTTCTCTATCCTGCCCAAATATTTTTTGGGGTCTTGATAATCTAATTGTTTTCCCAGTTCTGGAATGTTTAACTGACATATCCTTTTCAAATTTGCCACTACAAACTCTTATAAAAGCAACCCTATCTCTGTGCTTTGGATCCATATTTGCCTGAAGCTTAAAAACAAAGCCACTAAATTCATCGCTTGCAGGTTCAATATCTCCCTTATTACTATTTCTTGAAGTTGGTTTTTGTGCCATTTTTAAAAAACTATCTAAAAATGGTCTTACGCCAAAATTAGTCATGGCAGATCCAAAAAATACTGGGGTTAAAGAGCCATTAAAAACTTTTTCTTTTTCAAATTTAGATCCTGCCTCATCAAGAACCTCCAATTCTTCAAGTGAGTTTTCAAGTAAATCTCTCTCTACGTATTTTGTTAGCTCTTTATCTTCAAGACTTAATCTTTTCTCATTCGATTGTTTACCTCTAACTGCTTTATCAAATAAAATCACCTCTCTTGAAAATCTATCAATAACCCCTCTAAATTCCTCCCCACTCCCAATTGGCCAGTTTATAGGCAGGGTATTTAATCCAAGTTCTGATTCAATTTCATCAAGTAAAGAAAATGGCTCTCTTCCTGGTCTATCCATTTTATTTATGAAAGTAAATATTGGTATTTTTCGCATCTTGCAAACTTCAAACAATTTTCTAGTTTGAGGTTCAAGTCCTTTAGCAGCATCTTCCAACATAACTGCATTATCAGCAGCAGCTAAGGTTCTATAAGTATCTTCGGAGAAATCTTGGTGTCCCGGTGTATCTAATAGATTAATTACTGATTTTTCATATTCAAATTGCAATACAGTTGATGTAATAGAAATACCTCTTTGTTTCTCAAGTTCCATCCAGTCTGAGGTGGCTTTTCTCTGATTACCCCTAGCTTTTACTGCTCCTGCCTGTTGAATGGCTCCTCCATACAAAAGGAGCTTCTCGGTAAGAGTCGTTTTCCCAGCATCTGGATGTGAGATAATAGCAAAATTTCTTCTTTTATTTACCGCGTCCAGTATTTCTTTATTATTTAGAATTTTAGTACCTAAGCTCATTTATATAATATAAGGGCCTTTCACTTAGTTCTTAAACATACCATAGACTATTAAGTAATTTTCACCTTCTTCAAACACATCTAAAGAGGATAGATCATTCTCTAAGGTGAAATTTTTTAACTCTTTAAAAGTATAAGAAGCTTTTAAAGATGCATAATAATCACTAGTTAAAATCGCATTATATTTAGTTGAACATTGTGCTTTGAGTTCTAAAGCAGACTTTTCATCTAATGGCCTTTTTAAGTCCTTGTGAAAATTTACAGTGATATTACTAGATAAACTTCTTATTGTGTTGAAGAAATCCTCAAGATTAGTAATGTGATGAATCAAACTGTTGCTTACAAGTAAACTAATTCTTTTTTTAAATAAAAAATTATTTGATTTAATGTCTTTGATTTCAGAACAAATATAGCGTAAATTTCTTAATTTTTTTTGATTATTAGAAATACTTTTATTATATTCTGCTCTCAAAATCATCTCTTTAGAACCATCTATTCCTACGACTGCAGTATTAGGCCATTTTATTGCTAACTTCTCAGAAATATTTCCTGGGCCACATCCTAAATCAACTATTAAATCTTTTTCACCTAAAGAAATATTTTTTTTCAAAAGATATTGATTTATTTGATTAATTAGATTAACTTCCCCTTCTGAAAAATCAGCTTCGTCATAAGAAATGACTTGCTCTTTTTCTTCCATTAATTCAGGTTCGGGTACTCTTTCCATATCCTTTCTTGAAACAAAGATTTCATATTAAACATAATTCTACACAAACCGTTAAATAGTGGTAAGAATGGTTGCAGACGCCACAGGTAGAGTTATTCTTCCAGTACGGGTTATTTACATACATTTTTTATCGTGACTGTTGCACCAAATAAAGCTTCTTCAGAGAGCAATTCCAATAATCTTAAAAAAGATGACTTCCCAAAGACTGCGCCAGCTGCTTATCCTGTTTTTTTCAGATCTTACAGTAGGAAAACTACCTCTGGCAAAAGGGAGAACTGGAGTGAAGTAGGTGAAAGAAATTTATCAGGCTTAAAAGAATTAGGAAAACTTTCTGATAAAGAATTGATCCTAATGAGAGAGATGCAAAGTAACCAAAAAGCCCAACCTTCAGGGAGATGGTTATGGATTGGAGGAACTCCTTGGATTAATAAAAACCAAAATTTCTCTGGGGCATACAACTGTACTTCAACAAACTTAATTGATTGGGAAGCCTTTGCTTTGATGATGGACTTAGCAATGATGGGATGTGGGACAGGTGCAATAATTGAGCCTCATTTTATAAACAAGTTACCTACGGTAATAAACAAAATAAATATTAAATCAGTTAGTGAAGTTGGAATCACTCCTAAAGATCAAAGGGAAGAAAAATCATCATTAGAAATTAAAGGGAAAGACCTTCATATCAAAGTTGGAGATAGCAGAAGAGGATGGGTAGATAGCTATAAATATCTTCTTGAGGCATCAAGTAACGAGAGTCTTGAAAGAGAGATTGATGTTTTTATTGATTTGGAAGATATTAGGCCTGCTGGAGAATCATTAAAAGGTTTTGGAGGTATGGCAAATCCTATCAAATTGAAAGATCTTTACTCCAGAGTCGCATCACTTCTAGGAAAGGCAATTGGCAGGAAATTAAGTACAGTAGAGTGTTGTTTGTTAATTGATGAAGCGGCAGTAACCATAGTTGCTGGGAATATAAGAAGAAGTGCTGGAATGAGACAATTTGCTTCAGATGATAAGGAAGCAGCCTCAGCAAAAGAAAATTTATGGAGTCAAGATGAGAATGGTAATTGGAGAATAGATCCTGAAAAAGATGCCCTCAGGATGGCCAATCATACTAGGGTTTACCATACAAAACCGACTTACCAAACAGTTTTGGATGCAGTAACAAAACAATTCCATTCAGGTGAGGGCGCCATTCAATTTGCTCCAGAAGCAATCGCAAGGTCAAATGCTGATATTCTCAAAGATGATGAGTTAAGAAAGGAATTTATTGAAATCTACTCAGAACAAGGCAAGGATGAAGCGAGAAATTGGATAAATAGTAGTTATGGGCCTTTTTCAGAAGAAGAGCTAGATCACAGGATGAGCAGATATGGACTTAACCCCTGTGGGGAGATATTGGGAAATGATTTTCACTGTAATTTAGCTGAAGTTCATTTAAATCAGATTGATCCAGGAAATTTTGAAGAGCAAAAAAAAGCTTTTAAAGCAGCCGCTCTTTCTGTAGCATGCTTACTTAATCATGAATTTGAAGTCGATCGTTACAGAAAAAGTAGGGAATATGATCCTATTGTAGGAGTAAGTTTCACTGGATTATTTGATTTTTGTGTACATGCCTTTGGTACGCCATGGTTGAAATGGTGGGAAGCAGGAAGGCCAAATAGCGAAGAAGGGAAAGTCTTCAAAGAAAAGGAAGCTAAATTTTTAGATTCTTGGAGAAAAATAGTAAAAGAAACTGTATGGGAATATTGTGATAAGCATAATCTAAGGAGACCTAATAGATGCACAACAGTTCAGCCAGCTGGAACTAAAAGTCTTCTGACTGGAGCAGCTCCAGGATGGCATCCTCCAAAGGCTCAAAGATTCATAAGAAGAATAACTTTCAGGAAAAATGACCCAATCGCTCTAGCTTGCATGGATTATGGTTACTCAGTTGTTCCATCTCAATCTGATAAAGATGAAAATGGTTGCTTGCTCGATAATCCATTTGATCCAAGATGTACAGAATGGTTAGTTGAAATACCTACAGAAGTTAGTTGGGCAAATATAGACGGTGCAGACCAAATAGACATCAATAATTTCTCAGCATTAGCTCAATTTGATTTTTACATGCAAGTGCAGAAATTTTACACAGAGCATAATACCTCTGCAACTGTAGAATTTAGAGAAAATGAAATTGAGGATTTAGCTAAGGCTATCCATAATGCAATAGAAAATAATGAGGGATATATTTCAGCAGCATTGCTAGCTAGATTTAGTGCTAACGCTACTTTTCCGAGATTACCCTTTGAACCAATAAGTAAAGAGGAATATATATCATTACAAAATAAAGTAATAGAAAGGAAAGTCAATAACGATTTCTTTGACGCTCTCAATAAATATGATGTTGGAGAACTATCTGAAGCTGGACCAGCTGGGTGCGATTCAGATAAGTGCCTTCTTCCACTAGCTAAACCGAAAGATTAAGTTTTAAATTATTTGTAAATAAAAAATATAAATTAGTTTTTAAAAATTTAATTTATGGCTAACTCTTAAATAGGGACATAAATTTCTTATGACATTAAGCTTAAATATTGGGAACTTATTTAATGATTCTTCTAGTCATGCTTTAGTGGATGAACTAAGAAAAAGGACCTCAGAAGAAGAAATATTAGAATTTGAAGAAAAATTTAACTCCAAAAATGAAAAAAATCTACACATATATATATGTAGATTTCTAAAAAACAGATCAATATCCAGAGGACTTGCCTCTAAATGGTTATTAACAATAATCAAAAACAAAGAATCAAAAATTAATGCTTTGCAAAAATTAAATAATTAAGTAAGCGCTGAAAGTTTCCATAGAGCAATTCCAAAAATTGAGAATCCCATGATAAAAGTAAATGCTAATGCATTTACCAATTGAACTTTATCATTCATTCTGTTTGCGAATGGTAGTAATTGAGCAAATAATGGAGTCTCTTCAACTATTGCAGATTTTTTTACTGTAGGTTTTTTGCTTCTTGAAAACATTAAACAAATTTTATAATCTTAAAAATTTTACATTTAAAAGTTCATTAAATAAAAAATACTTCTCAAAAACGAACAAAATGTAACCTGTGAGCAATTATATAGGCATAATGTATAAATATTTCTTGCAGAAACCTAATATAATATTGATATATTAAATTAATTTATTAAAGACCTAGACAAATAATTTTCTTGGATGTTATTATAAATTTGTAGCAACCGCTACCAAAACGTTCAACTTGCGTTTAGCAAGCCGCAAATCGACTTAAGCCATGGAACGGGGACTTAAGCGAAACCGGAGCTTAAAAATGACTCTAATTTACAGAGGACAAAAGTACGTCCAGAACAAGGAAGCAGCTAAGAAGCAGCATAATGAACTAACTTACAGAGGCAAAACTTATACAAGCTAGTTTATTGAACGATAAATAAAAAAAGCCACTTTTAGTGGCTTTTTTATTGCCCAATTTTAAACTAATAAAAATAACTTAGTACTTCTTACAAGCATTAAAATAATATAATTCAATTGTATTTATAGATTTGATAACCATGGCAGACCAAAAACCTTTATTTAAAGCACCTTATGACATAAAAGATGTCAGTGCTCTTTTCGCTATAGTTGCCTTCGTATTAATAATCGCTGCCATATTTGGTAATAACTTATTTGGTTTATTTCAAGAAAATGTGAATTTCGGATAGTGGGATTAGTAAGCGTGTAATTTCTATTCAACAAGTTCGATTGCATAGACGGTATCCATACAATTATTTTTTTTGTC
Organism: uncultured Prochlorococcus sp.; assembly: GCA_902591275.1. Classification (GTDB taxonomy): domain Bacteria; phylum Cyanobacteriota; class Cyanobacteriia; order PCC-6307; family Cyanobiaceae; genus Prochlorococcus_A. The sequence continues at coordinate 21,329 of CACJAC010000014.1, forward strand.
CCACTCTTTAGCTGCATCTGAAGTCATTTCAGATTCAAGTGCTTCCATATCTAGGACTTGCATGAGTAAATGAGATTTATGCTCGCCTGCTTGTACGAACTCATATTCTGAAACAACTTCTTGACCCATTGCTGTTATAAATCCAGTAACGTCGGTTTTGAATTCGTCAAATGTACAGCTAAAAGTTGAAATAATGAGTGTATTCATAAAAAAGGGCTAATTACCCCTTATTGTAAATCGAATTTAAATTTCTAACTATGAGTAGACTTTGGCGACTATTGGACCAGCTTCTTCATCAGTAAATACAGGTGTGGTCTCCCAATTAAGGAATTCACCCCATTCAGCTGCATGCTGATATATTGCTTTTGGATCATCTGTCTTTAAGACTATCCACCCCTCTAAAGATCCTGGCGCATGATATCTTCCAATCATCTCAACTCCAGGATAATCTCCTCCACCACCAAGAAATTTTTCCGCACCTTTTTGATGATATCCAGTCTTAAATGACCAATGCTGAACGTAAAGCATTTTTTAATTTGTATTGGCTTTCTATTTGTAGCAAGAAAAATAATTCTTGAAAATAAATTTTGTTAATTACCCTTATTTTCTTTTCTTTTCTTTTTCTCATCGTTTCAAACATACTCAAATATTGAAGAGGGAGAACAGTAGCCAGATTTTCTTGGCTATGACAAACTTTCTACAATGGGCTAAGCAAGTTTAAAGAAATTGAATAACCCTCTGGAGGGTGTGATCGAGTGGTTTAAGGCTTTAGTCTTTAAAACTAACGTAAGTATTTTAAAAGAAAAAATATAATCCTCAAGAATTACTAATATAACTAGTTAATAAGATTCAAACAATTATAAAACTCCTAAAGCTTCATGGCGTTGCCAATTTGTTGAGAATTTTTGAATTTTTTTTGAGCCCTAATTCTGCCTAATAAATAATGAATACTACAACTTTTAAAAAAAGCCAAATTGATCACTTTATAATTTTTTCTTTTAAAAAAGAATAGCAATGTAAAAAAATACCGCTTGACATTAGAAATTCAATAGCTTCCTGATCATTTCTTATCCTTTCGCCAAGAGTAATCCAAGACAAATCAAAATAAGAATAGAATGCTGCAACGATTAAAAAGAAAAGTGAAAACTTTTTACTAGGCAAAGCTTCTATCTTAGGCCAGATTTTCCATCCCATCCACCCGAATAAAATTCCAATAGATATGAATGAAAAATGCAGATAGTTATTTAAGCCTATGAGATTATGAATGTTTGTTTCCCCTTGGATATTGATTTCCCTTATCGAATCTAATCCAATAGAAGTGATTCTCTCAGCCCAACTAATTTCTTCACCAGCAGCATAAAAACAAAATAAAGTTAGTAATGTCCAACAAATAGATTGTTTAATAGAACGATCCCTTTTTTTGGAAAAAAGGATTACTGTACCCAATAAAAAAGAGAACAAATATCCTAAAAATTGCAACCATTCAATTAAGCTATCTTCCCCTTTGAAAAAATATTTAAATATACCAAATGGCAAAAAATATATCACGCCATAAAGAATTAACAAATATCGAACTGGGAAAACATAAACTGAGGGATTAATTACTCCCCAAGGTGTATTTATAGTTTTCATTTTTAAGATTTTATTTTTTATAAAATAACTATAATTCAAAAACTAAATCAATTATCTTTTTCATTTTTTTATTCAAAAACATAAATAAATTTTGAAGTTTTACTGGCAAATGCTTTTGCATTTTTCAAAATTATGAACTAAATAAGAACATCAAAATAGATCATAAATTTTTTTGTAGATTGTTAAATCCCATAGCTTTACCTGAAATAGATATTCAAACAGAAAAGCCCTTTGAAGGGCTGGTTGAGTGGTTAAAGGATCTTGTCTTGAAAGCTAGATTTCGTTTTAGTTATACCAGCAATTTGGAAGACAACTTGACGTGTAGTTCCGAATTAGTTCCGAAAAAATTAACCATCTTTTGATATACTAAAAAAGTCAAAAATTTAATATTTTTCGCCTGGAGGGGTGGTCGAGTGGTTTAAGGCTCTAGTCTTGAAAACTAGCGTGTCTGCAAGGGCACCGTGGGTTCGAATCCCACCCCCTCCGTACTACAGAACTGACATCTCAAGAGAAAACTCTTTTTAGGAGTTTTTTTATTTTCTTCATCTATAATTAAGTACCTTAGAGTTACTCTAAATTACCGTTTATTAGAGAACAAAATAGGTATATGTCGGGTACGAACAAATGTTGACAGTCGATCTACAATAAGGGTCAATAAACTCTTTTTTTAATGTCACCTAATAAAGGCCCAAATGTGATCAAATACTGTGTAATTACATCTACAACTGCGATAGTGCTCATTTTTATCTCTTTGATACCCACTTCAAAAAAGGCATTCTATTGGAATCAATGCTTTAAAAAAACTTTTCAATGGATTGATAAATATGAGATGGAACTAAAAAATTGGGATAAAGCATCAAAAGAGAGTATTGCAGTGGCAGTTTGCAATGGTGCTGTGTACGAACCTGAACTTAAAACAAAGTAATTTGATTAAAAGTCGAACTAAAATAAGGGGTAAATACCTTTTTTTATGCTGTTTCTAATTTCTTATAAATTTACTGATTCAAACGCCCAAGACAAGGGATCCAAAATGTTAAAAGAATGGTACGACAAAGGAGGTCCACAAAATAGACCAGAGGGTTATGACGTTAAATCTTGGATTTTCTTACCTCAACATGGTAGTGGTCACTCTGTTGTAGATGCTGATTCTTTAGAAACTATTTGGAAACAGTGGAGTCCTTGGAGAGAATTATTGGAATTTACTATTGAACCTTGTGCAGATTTAGATCAAACAGTAGC
>CACJAC010000015.1 GCA_902591275.1 uncultured Prochlorococcus sp.
ATTCATTCAGAACTATCTATTTTTTATGAAACAGCACATGCTGAGCTTGCCTCGGCCATAGAAATGCTTGCGGCATGTAAAGATACTGACACCCCAAAGCAAGCATTAGGTTATTTTATGCACGCCAAAGATGAATATATTCATGCGAAATGTTTTTTTAAAATGCTTTCTCAAAGAGGAATGAAGGTTTCTTTAGAAAAAGCAAGAGAATTTAGATTTACCCCTCCTATGTTAATTACCAAAGGCTACATATCTAATAGGGGCTTTCTGATCGATACTATGAAACTAAAAGACTTTATAGCTTTTGTTTATACAAACGAACTTTTAGCTAAATCATCTTTTGAAAATATATTAAATTTAGTTGGTTCGGATACTGATGAAGGTGTCTTGATTTCGAAGATTATGATGGATGAATTGCGACACCATAGGATGGCCAAAAAATATTTCTTGAACCACTACCCTTTTTTGCAACCTTGGCAACTTATTATTTACCGCTTTAGAGAAACACTTCAAAATAAAGGGAGAAAAATATATGATGCAAATTTTAAGTTTTTAAACAGAATTCTCACTCCCCTATATAAAGGAATGGCTTTTGTCGCTGGAAGTATGGCAAGAAAATTAAATTTAGATGAATTTAAAAGAGAAGGGAAGAATCTTATGGAAATCTCGTCAAATTCTATTCTCTAAAATACCTAGATTTTTTAATATGTTTATAGGTGTATCTGGATATAATCATGAATCTGCTGCTGCTTTAGTCGATAAAAATGGCATCCTTATTGATTATTACAGAGAAGAGTCTTTAAGCAGAATCAAAGGTGATAAATCATTCCCCCGAAGAGCAATAAGAAAATTACTAAACTCTAACAACCTCAAAATAAAGGATATAGAGAGAGTTGCATTTTATGAAAGACCATTAAGTGCTTTCCTTCACATTGTTAAAGAAGCCTCTCTAAATATGCCAAGAAGTTTAGGTCTGCTGGCACATCAGTTTCGTAATTTTAGTCACTCATCTGTTTCTTGTTATTTAGATTTTGCAAAAGAATTTAAAGGATTAGAAACTAAATTAATCTATTCTGATCATCATTTGTCACATTCACTTACAGCTCTTTCTTATTCTAATTCTAAGAAAGATGTTTGCTCTGTAGTTGTTGATGGATTTGGAGACAGAAGTACAGCTTCAATTAGTCAAATAGTTAATCCAACTGAAATTAATGAGTTATGGGGATGTCAATATCCTGTATCTTTGGGACTTTTCTATTCAAGTATCACTGATTACTTGGGGTTTGCAATTAACGAAGGTGAATATAAAGTAATGGGATTAGCTTCTTTTGGAAATTCTAAAAGTAAGTCAGCAAAGTTAGTAAGGGGGTTAATGGATTGGGATTCAACCTCAAATAGAATAATTTCTGATATGAGATATTTTGATTATCATCTATCAACATCTAACTCATTTAATAGTAAATTGGAAGATTTATTAGGTCCTGCTCGTAATCCTTTTGTGCGACTTATTCCGGGAGAAAGTGATTTTCAAAGATGCGCTGACATAGCAAGGGGAGCACAAGATTTAACAATTTATTTACTTCGAAAAATTTTTACACATGCCTATAAAATAACAAGCTCTAGGAGCTTTCTTTTCTCAGGGGGAGTTTCTATGAATTCAGCATCAATTGATAGTCTTGCTCAACTTCCTTTTATAGATGAAATAATTATCCCACCCAGCCCTGGAGACGCTGGATGTGCTATTGGAGCTGCTTTTTATTGCTACATAAAATCTAATTCGTACAGTGATTTAAAAATTTCTAAGCCCTCTTTATTTCCTACTCTTAAAGAAATAAGAGATGATGAATTTCTCACAGAACAAATTATTTTTAATGAATTCTCTATTTTAGAGAAGGATGAAGATGAAGCTTTTTTTAAGGCTGCTCAACTTATAAGTGCAGGAGAAATTATTGGAACAGTTTTATCGCAAAGTGAAACAGGTCCAAGGGCACTAGGCAATAGATCTCTAATATGTGATGGAAAAAATAATTATGCAGTAAAAAACTTAAATACTGTAATTAAGGATCGAAGTCCATTTAGGCCTACTGCACCAGCTATGAGATATGAAATTGCGAAAAAGTATTATAAATTAAGGCCTGAAATTTATGATTGCTATCACTCTATGAGTGCAACATGCAAATGTCTCAAAAATAATGCTTCTTTAAAATTCCCAACAACGCATGTTGATGGAACGGCTCGTATTCAAATTGTTGAAAATAATTCTTCTCTTGAAAAGTTATTATCAATTTTAGAGCCTATGGGAATCGAAATACTCGCTAACTCTTCATTAAATGTTAGCGGAGAACCTACCTGCTTTGATTTGGTTGATGGACTTATGATGTGTTCTAGAACAAAATTATGTTATCTTTTAACTGATTTAGGACTGCTAAAAAGAAAAACTTAAAATTGAAAATGTTTAGTTTTTTTCGATTTTTAAAACACATTACTGTATCTGCATGGAAGAATGCAACACCTATTCAGGCGGCTTTGATAACCGCAATTTTATTGGCGATTATTGTAATTTTAATAATAAGCGTAGTACAAGTTATTGTTCCATTTACATATATAGCAATTTAACTCTTGTTGAAAAGATCTTAAAGACTTTGAATTGTTAGATCTAATATTTATTTTTAAAATATCTTTATAACTAATATAGATTTTTTAATGAGGAGTAAAAGTGAAATTATAAAATTTATCGTTTATACGAGTATATTTATTCCAATAATAATTGGAATTTCAGAAATAACCTTCTTATTTATAAACAAATCAAACGCAAAATTTACTAATGGAACTAAATATGATTCCTTAACTGGTTGGAGAGAAAATTGCAATAATAAGTACAGTAATCCTGGAAATTATAATTTTTTAATTTGTGATCGCAATGGTTTTATAAAGACAACCTTTGAGCATGATAATAAGCTAAAAGACACGTTTGGAGTTTTGCTTCTTGGAAATAGTGTGGCTATGGGAGAAGGACTTTATGGATTTGATAACAAGAAAACTTTTGCTAGTCAGTTAGAAAAAAACTTAAGAAATATTAATCCTAAAGTTGACCTTATAAACGCTGCATATTCTGGATTTAATACATGGCAGGAACATGTAGAGACTTTTAGATATTTAAACTCTGAACCATTTAATGATTACTTGCCACCTCTAGATCTAATAGTAAGTTTTGGAGGTATCCAAGATTTTTGGAATTTTATTAGGCTTTTATCCAAAAATGATGAAAAAAGAAATGAATATAGTTTTGCTAATGGCATGATGATTGATAAAAATAATATTGAGTACGTAAATTTTTTAACTAGCAGCTCATTAGGAAATATAAGAAGTGGATTTATTACATTTTTAAATTCGATAAGAAAAAGCAGCTATTTTCTTTCTTATTTAGATAATTTGCTATTAATAAATAAGGTGAAGCCAGGAACTTATGAAAAGAAACAGTTAACTATAAATGTAGAAACAAATAAAAAAAGTAAGAATCTTAGAGAGGTCGTGGAACAGAGACTGAATTTAGATTTCGAGGAATATGAGAAGATAAAAAGTTATTCAATAAAATCTACATTAAGGAATATTAGTTCTACTGCTAATCTTGATTTGGATAACAAATATATTTATGTATATGCTCCTAATTACTTTAGCTCTTTATCAAAGAAGCAATTAAATGGGGAAAATTATAAATATTTGATTGGTATAAAACATCTGGTTGGAAATCCTATTTTTCCACTGAAAATTTTAGAGAGAGAGATGTACTTGATTGAGAAAGATTATAGGGAAACCTTAGCTAAAGAAATAGAAAAAAATAAAAAAATAATTTATATTGATTATTCGTTAGAGGCTGAATCGAGCAGTTGGTTTTTAGACTACAGTCATTTTACTGAATTTGCAGCAAGTAAAATAAGTTCAAAACTCGCTGAAGATATATTTGAGATGATAAATAGATAAATTTTTAAATATTAAATATTAAATATTATGCTTTTCCTTGATTTTTTTAAAACATGAAAGAATATAATCAAAACAAATTTTATTTATTTAATGAAGTTAAACAAAGCTTTAAAACTTTCCCTCGGGACATTAGTTGTGTTTCCAGTGAGTTTTTTAGTTGGTAATGAACTACTTGCAAATCATCTCACAGTAGGGCTTGAGTATCAATTATCTAACGAAAACCTTATTGCTTGTGGAGGCGGTGGTGGGGGTAGTTCTCCTGCAGAAAGGGCTGCTAAAAAAGTGAAGCAAGCTAAGGCTAAACTAAATTTCAAGAAAAGAGAATTATCTAAAGCTGCTGCTGAAGGTAAAGATACTTCTAAGTTGGAAGCTGAAATATCTGAACTTGAGGCGATTATTGCAGAATAGAAAAGAAAATTATTGGTTAATACTTGAAAGTTAATTTTTTAAAAACATATTTTTGAATATTCTGCCTTAAAAATTTCTTTACCGAGCTTGTTTGATTTTTTTAAGTTAATGCAAGCTTTTTTAAATTCTTTTAATTCATAATGAGTCAGAGACTTGTTATAAAAAGTATTGTAATTATTGGGATTTAGTTTCAGAGATTTTTTGAAATCTTTTAAGGCGCTCCTATAATTTTTTAATTTAAATTTACTAACACCCAAATTATTAAGTACAACATATGATTTTTTATTTATATCTAGGTATTTTTCATAGTCCTTTAAGGATCCCATGTAATCATTAGTTTTAAATTTAGCGTTGCCTCTATTTAAATAGGCATTTTCTTCATTTTGATCGTATTCAATAGATTTAGTGTAATTTAAAATTGCTTCCCCATAATTTAAAAGAATGAATTGAGAATTGGCGATATTATAAAAAACTTGATCCTTAAAAATCTTTTTTGAAATAAATTTTTCGTAATCTTTAATTGCCCCTATGTAATCTCCGTGGGCGTATTTGGAATTCGCTCTATAAAAAATGACGTTTGAATTTGGATTGAGTCTTAATGAATTATCAAAATCTTCAATTGCTCCAACATAATCTCTATAATTATGTTTGGCTATCCCTCTTTCTAAATAAAATAAAAAATTATCAGGTTTTTTTGATAGTGCTTTAGAGAAATTACTTATAATCTCTCTATTTATAGCATTATTCAGCTTTTTTGTATGATTTTTATTTGAATAAAAAAAAGAGCAACTAGAAATTAATGATAAAAACATCATTGAAATAAATGTTTTTATAAAGAGATTAAAAATTTGTTTTAAGACTAAAATTTCGAAAGATATTTATTCATTAATATTATATCTCTTCAATAATATGAATAAACCCATTATTTTTCGACTGCGTTTTCAATATCTTCTAATAGATGTTTAGTTGATTTATTAAAACCGTTTGTTTTTAGATAGTTTTGAGCCTCTCTAAATTTCTCAGCTACTCTTTTTGCATATGGAGTATTCATAGAATTTTGAGTCATGTTGAAAATGGGACTCATTTTATAATCTGTTTTAATTACACCCTTGATAAGTATTCAAAAATACAAGAATATAAAAATAGGATTTTTTACTTACTAAAAAATTTATTTTGAAAAGGTCTTGATTTTTCAAAATATAGTTTTTCAAATTTAGAGAAAATGACAATGACAAATATATTATTAATTCTTATTTTGTCGATTGCTATTTTTTTACTTTTATTTTCTTTATTTTTTTATTCAAAACTAAACAAAAAGTCATCCAAAAAAACAAAAATTAGTAATTTTTATATACCTTTACTAAAGGAACAAGAATTTAATCCAGACATAAGTACAGATAATTGGGATTTACATAAACTTAGATTAGAAAAATTTAGAAGATCACAATATAAGGGATTAACTTTCTTTGTAAGTTCACAAAATAGAATTTACTATCTTTCTGAAGAAGGGCATAAAGTTTATTGCTAACAGGAGAAATTAATTTTATAAATAGGAAAAGTCGATATAAATTAATAATATTAATGAAGTATTTATTTTTATTATCAGAAAAGTTTTACAGGTTTATCGAATGGGAGTGGAATACCTTAAAAATTCTAAGAAGAACAAAAAGAAAGAATTTTTTTCTAAGAGGATCATTTGCTTTATTTAGTTTATTCTCTATTCTTTTTTTAATATTTTCACCTCCTATTGCCTTTGGAATAATATTTGGAGAAGGATTAAAATTTAGTATTTTTTTTATTTGGATATGGATTCTAAATTTAAAATTTTTTTGAAAATGTATAATTTATTTGTCGAGATTATTTAAAATTAAGAATAAAAAATTTACCTTATGCCAAAAATATTCAAACAAAATAAGTTCGCTTTGTTGGGAGCAAATATATTAATAATTTTAATCTGGGTAACTATATCTTCCTTTTTGATGAATTTATCTCAAAGAGAAAATGCCCCATTCTATATATATAAAATTTCTTTTTTAATAAGATTCCTCCCCCCTATTTGGGTTACATGGTTCCTGTGGATAAAAAGAGGTGGCTTAAAAAGATAAATATCAAAAGCATTTTTGCGTATTTACAATAAAAATTAATCAGTTAAGCTTTGCAAGCCTACTTGAAAATTTCATGTAAGTATTAGGTATTTGAGAGATTCATTTTAGCTAAGAAACAATCTCTTTTTTTTTACAAATATATTTTTTCATAAAAAAGTGCTTGTCAGTATCCCTATTGACAAACACTCATGACGATTAATTTTTTGAAATTAAACAGGCAATCTATTATCAATTTCAAGCACACCTGAATCCATAAGACGACCGATTTTGATAACTAAAGCCATATCTAGTCTTGAAAATTCAGATTGATGGTTAGTTATCCAATCAAGTTCGTAAAGAGTTATTACTCCCAAAGTATTTACTTTAAGAAAAAGTAAGCCTAAGTTCATTTTAAAAAATTCCTGGGATTATCCAGCCGAATAAGCCATAATTTACAACTAATGCAAATAAGCCCATCATTGCCATTCTTCCGTTTGTTCTTTCGGCGTTTTGCCAATAAGTTGTTTTTGAATTTTCCATTTTTCTGATTTAAAGAATTGTTAAATAGTGGGTTTTAAACGAAACCAGGAATTATTTGACCTGTTGTTAGGTATGCTCCAACAGCAGCAATTAATCCAAGCATTGCGAATCTGCCGTTAAGAGTTTCAGCAACAACTTTTTCTTTTTCGATTGTTTTGACTTTTGTGTTTGTGTTTTTCATTTGAATAGAAGATGAATAGTTTAAATTTTCGTTTTGAAATTGCTTGGTTAAATAAGCAACAAGGATGGCTGTAAAAAATACAATTAAGGTTAAAAAACCTGAAAGTGGACTCATTAAAAAATGCCAGGAATAATTTGTCCAGTTGAAACGTAAGCCCCTACTAATGCAACAAGGCCAATCATTGCCCAACGACCATTAACTTTTTCTGCATTTTGTGGGTAACTGTCGTATGAAACAGACTCATCTATATAAGGACGTGTTTCAGTAGGAAACATGTTCTGCCTGCCACCTGATTCAGTAGTAACGTTTGAATTAGCCATTAAAGTTGTGTAATTGTTAATTAATGTAACACTACTATTAACTAATGTAAAGTATTAGCCCGAAATTAAGTTATTCTCAAGATAATTACTACATAACTGTGCCATAAACGTAACATAAGCTTCTAAATAGTTGTTTTTAGGCTTGCCACGCTTTACAGATTTGCTGGCACGCTAATAAGAGTTCAATACATTGTTTATGTGTTTTTAATCCTTAGAAAGATATCAATTTGGTAGAAAAAACTACATCATTCTGAAATTTGAATAGTTAGTTTTTAGATATAATATATTTCACTTTATTATGGAATTCGCAAAAAAAAATCATGACTGAGAAAGCTGAAAAGCTTAATGGTAAAGCCGCAATGCTTGGAATGTTCGCTCTTGTAGGAGCTTATTATTTTACTGGTCAAATTCTTCCAGGTATTTTCTAGTAAAAATCCTTTTTGAAAATTTTTTCAGGGCTTTATCAAGCCCTTTTTTACTGGATTATTATTCCTTTTTTAATTATCTAATAGTTCAAATAATTTACTTATTAGAAGCTTTCTTTTTAAAAAAGTTTTATCAATATATTTTTTATTCTCTTCTTTTAAAATTTCCTGACCATTTAAGCCTAATCCTTTAAGGACAAACTCTTTATCTTCTTTTATCCAGTTTTTTATCATTTCCCCCGTCGTCTCTATATGGAATTGTAATCCATAAGCAAAATTACCAATCCTAAAAAACTGTTCCTTACAACGTTTACTACTAGCAATTAGTACTGCTTTATTAGGTAATAAAATCCTATCTCCATGCCAATGCAGTACATGAAAAGGGTCTTTAAACAGTACTTTAAAGTCTTTATTTGATTTATTAATAAAAATTTGAGACCATCCAATTTCCGGTAATGCTTTTGGAGGTGATCCATATTTAAGAATTTCTACATCTCCTCCAGCAGCACTCGCAAGCAGCTGAGCACCTAAGCAAATACCGATAATAGGTCTTTCATTTTCTAATTCTTTTTTTATAAAATCTCTTTCTAACTTGAGCCAGGGATATCTGTCGCTTCCAATATCTTTAACTCCCATTGGTCCACCCATAATTAGAATTAAGTCACCTTTTTTTGTTTGCGGCAGATCATTTTTATTATCTAATTGAATAATTTCGATTTTCAAATCTCTTTCTTTAGCAAATTGTTCAAAAAGACCTGGCCCCTCTATTTCTAAATGCTGCAAAACTATTACGCGTCTTATTCCCTTCATTCACTTTCCATAATTTCAGCTGATTCAGAACAGATATTAACGCTAAACCACTTCATTGCCGACCAAGTATCTTCTTGATATGTACCTGCTGCAATACTTACAAAACAATCATTTTCATACCAACTTCGATAACTGGGAGTTACTCCCGTTCCTTTTAATCTATTTTCTAAGCCTTTTCCATATTTTTTAATAACAAGATTTATAGCTTCATTCTCAATTTCTCTTTGCTTTTCATAAGCAAAACCTTCTAATGGTTGAAAAAAAAGAATTGATGCAATAAATAAACGTATCATTGAGTCTTTAGTTTATATGTAGCTAATTTCATATCGATTAATTAATTTTTTAAAATCATCTACTCTATTTTGTCCATTTTTCAATGGTCTTGAGGAGTCAAGAACGGCCGCACAACATAATTGCCAGCAAGATTTTTCATCTAGTCCCAATTTCTTGCATATATTTTTTGGGGCTTTAATAACTGTATTTATTTCTGCAATATGTTGAGTGGTTTCCCATAATTCTCCTTCAAGAAAATCAATTTCAATACTTGATAATAATTCTGTAGCAACATAATCCTTAATTAGCTCAGTTAATTCCACGATATTTTATTAAAGCGGAGAAGTTAAATCATCTCTTAGTATTTATATAGCAAGATAAAAAAAAAGGAGCTAGTTTCTACCTCATCTTGAATATCCTGTAGATATTAAGAGAGACTACATCATTTTGTATTGATCAAGTTTGGTTTTTAATTTTGTTGTTTGTTTAATCAATTACAAAGCTTCTTTTCTGCCAGTTGAATTATCAGCCTGGACTATAAGATCGGCGTATTTCTTTGCAATTTTTTTCCATAATTTAAGCTAAATAAATACCGTTTTTGAATCTTGAAACTAACGAGTCACAACCAGAAGTAGATAAGGAGTCAACGGTTAAAACCTCAGAGTCAACAAATTGGAACGGATTACCTTATATTTTTAATTTATAATCAATTAATAAAAAAGCTGTTGGTATCTACGATTACATTCTTTTCAAACCATCTTTTTCGGCTTTTTGTTTTTCAATCTTATTTAATTTTTTATCGTTTAAATAATATTGCATATTTATTTTTAATCAGCATATACTTACGAGATTTAAGAAAATTAAATGTATCCTAATATACAAATTTCAATTAATATTGATTATTTATTTTTGACGCAATATTCCCTTTTTAGGAAACTCTTAAGCTCATAAAAACATGAAGGCGTTTTCTTAGAAGGAGTTCTTATCCATAATTGTGAGCTACTTCTGACCACCCTTTTTGGTGAAGTTCGTGCCACTTTTCCCAGGCTGAGTCTATGTTGAGTTTTTCTGAAGATTTGTACCCTCCTGGTTCTCCAAGGTGATTTGTGTAGAAAAGATGAGTATGAATTTTTAAATTAGGTTTAGAAGAATTTTTGCATTCTTCGAAAAAGATCATTCTGCTGCCTTCGGGATTAAGTAGACATCCGTTTGGGATGCTAGTGCTACAACCAAATGAGTAATTAGGCTTCATACTTTCACCTTAGTAGGCTATTTAAATATTAATACATTTGTACTATAAATTATATTCTTTTTGTTTTCTTGTCAATCCTTTTAGGGTAATTTACTTATTTACTAATAAATATTTTGTTTTTTAATAAAAAAGATAATTTCTTTGAGCTAATGAATTACAGGGAAGATTTAGAAATCAAGCTACAAAAAGTAACACTTGCAATGCAGGAGGTTGTAGAGGATGTCTATAAAACCGATCAGGAGAAGCAAAAAATCATTGGCAATCTTATTGATTTTAAAAAAGCAATAATATCAAAAGGTATTGAACTTAATATTGAATTAGAAGCTGCCTAACATTATTTAGCATCCCATGAATGATTAAGAACTTTTAGAATAATGGCATTAATTCGGAAGGTTTATTTATCAAATGCAGCCTGGTACGTTTGAATTATTGATTCTAGTATTTATTTTTTTAGGTCTTCAAGCTTGGTGGATTATCCCGATAATAATTAAAAATAATAAATTAAATAAGAGAGGTAAGGATTTAAGAGAGGAAATTAAACAATTAGAAAAGTTATATAAAAAATAAATAAGTCAATTAATTTTTAAAAACTAACTACTGTGAGTGAAAAAGAAATATCTAATGAAATTAAAAAATATTGTTCCCTTTATATTACTTTTTATTGTGGCTTTGGCTTTACCATATCCCCTCTTGCTGAAGAAAAGATTGAAGCTATACCTTTTACTCAAAGTTCAAAAGGACTAAGTGGTAAAAATTTTAATTATCTCAATGGTAATCGTGAATTAAGACTCTTAAAAAATAAAGATTTCGGTTGACTTGAAAACTCTATTCATACTAATCATCCCTCAATTTTGATTTATGTCACCAGAGGATGATTAAAGCATGTGAGGGGTGAAGAAATTCATTTTTTTAAAGCAGGTGATGCATTTATAGAGATTAATAGAATGGAGGCCCACTATGTGAAAATATTGGAAAGAATGAGGCTATACTCAATGTGTGATTTTTATTAGTAGTTGGAATGCCTTCGGGGATAAATAATTAATATTTTTCTCTAAGTTATTCAAGCTGCATTTTGAGGATTCAACTTTTATGAAGAACAACTGTAATGAGATACTCCTCCAAAGTTGAAATACTGGCTTGGCTTTAGTCGATTATATTTTTTATCTATGTCTAAAGGCTGTTCTTTGTAAGGATTGCTAAAAACAACCTGCAACTCCTTTACTTTTTCATAATTCCCTTTTTCAGCTTCTTCATATGCAGGCACGATCATCCATTCCCGCCAAGTATAGACTGGATTAAGGGATTTCATTGATGCTGATTTTGCTTTAATATTTCCTTCTTTCTTCAAGACTGATTGCCAGTTCTCAAGCCATACTTCCCACCTATTATTAAGCTCATCATTAATTGGTAAGTAGAAACTGTGTTTTAAAGAATTTAAGTTATCAGGTATTTCAGAGAGTTTACGGAACAAAATTGTATAGTCTGCTTTTGAAATGACCATGAGATTAAAAAATTCATTTATTAGAGTTTCATGGTAATGTTCTAGACCAAGCTTGTTGGCCCACATTTTCATCAATTCCTTATTCATTAATTCTGAAAAATCCTTTTCGATTTGATCTAACTTTTCTTGATCTGGTTTGCTTTGCGAAAGTAACGGACTAAGAGAAGAACAGAATGTTTTAAAATTGATTCCCGCAGCAGAAGGTTGGTTAAAAAACGAGAAATGTTCACCTCCACCTGTCCAGGGTTGAAATCTTGGATCAAATAATTCACAGAATCCAAAGGGCCCATAATCCAAGGTATAGCCTCCAGCAGCACAATTATCACTATTGAAGTTTCCCTGGCAATAGCCGACTCGCATCCAGTTAGCTACGAGAGATATAAGTCTCGATCTATATAAAGAAGCCAGTTTTATTACCTTACTTTCAAATGAAATCTCATATTCAATTTCCTCTTTATAGTTTCTATCTATAAGATGTTGAACTATCATCTTTAGTTCATTGAGGGCCTCATCATGAGCATTATTACGAACTCGTCTTGCAAAAAGTTCAATCTGGCCAACACGTAAAAAAGATGGAGCTACCCTCGTTGTTATCGCTGCTAGATTATCAATCATAATATCAGGTTCAAAATACTTGGAACCTTTGGAATACCATGGCCTCCTAACTATTTCTGATTCTGAGACAAAAAGTGTTAACGATCTAGTGGTAGGTATTCCCAAGGCATCTACAAATTCCTGTGCAAGAAATTCTCTAACGCTAGAACGTAAGACAGCCCTACCATCAGCGCCTCGACAGTAAGGAGTTGGTCCTCCACCTTTTAATTGCATCTCCATTCTTTTCCCATTGAATAACCCTTCAAATATAGAAATTGCTCTACCATCGCCATAACCATTGCCAGTACCAAAGGGACATTGCTGAATATATTCAGTCCCATAAATTGATAGTGCATAACCTGTTGCCCACCCAAAAGGACTCATTGGATAATCAGCAACAGAAATGTCGCCGGAGAAAAAACGACAAAAATTTTGATCTTTTGTAAGATCTGAGCTTAATCCCAGTTCTTTGAAAAGTTTTTTGCCGTGGGAAATATATTTTGGTTCTGGAATTGCTATTGGGACAACCGGTACATAATGGCCAGAATAGACTGATCTTGGCTTATGGTCATTTCCATCTTTTGTTGATTGAGGATCTGCTTTAAGAGAATTCATAAAAGAATAGTCAGATAGTTTAGAAAATTCAGAAAAATTTTCCGTAAGCTTTACTTTTAATGAATCAGATTGGGTTGACATCAAATTTGTTATCTATTCTTGAATGCGTTGTAATTGCTTTTAATGCAACGCCTAGATTTATTTTATATGGATTCTATTAGGGATGGTTTTTGCCTATACTTTTGAGTTTAAAAAGAAGTAAAAATTTAATATTTATAAAAAAAGGTTCTGCAGTAAAACATTTTCTGAGAAAGATATTTTTAACTTTGAAAAATTAAAAATTAGTTTCTCAAATATATATCGTTATTTGTTTGCAAAAAGATTTAAAATTTAAAAATATTTCACTACTTTTATGACTATTGAAACGACTATTCTAGATTTTCAAATAAGTAATACTTTTGAACAATATGAATCTCATATGAATGCTGAGGAACAGCAGTCGATGTTTAAAGAAATGGGAGTTAAAACATTTTATATTGGTAAATCTTTAGATGATCCTCAAAGAGCAACTGTAATTTTTCAAGGACCAGAAAATGTTCTATACGATATTTTTATGAATCCTGAAACAAAACCTATTGTTGAAGCTTCAGGACATATTTATGCTGGTACAAAAATAACTCGATGGATTTCTTGAAAAAATAAATCTTTTATGAACTATCAACTTTTAATTGAATCATATTCTTTTGGGACATCCCTTTCTCATCAAGAAATAGAACTTTTAAGTCTGGAACTTGAAACTCAAATCATGAACATTAATATATCAACAGAATTTGGCTGTTTTAAATCGGCCCCCACTCATATTTGCGAAGGTTTAAATTTAAAAAAAGATACTTATTGGATTATGTGCCTTGCTGAAATATTAGATTTACATAAGCCCACCAAATTTGGGAAAACGAAAAGTGTGGAGGTTTTCGATTTACTTCTTGAAAAAGGACTTGTTATTGGTTAATTATTTAATTATTTGAGTATTAAAAAAAGAAGTTGTTTTTTCTTTATTCTGATAACATTAATCTAGGTTAGATAAATAAATGAAAGATTCTAATGAATTGGTATTGGGAAATATTATTAAGCTAACGAGATCAAGTGAAAAGAAATTTAAACTAGGAAATTTTAAAGGGGCAATAGATGACAAAATGAAGGCTGATGCAATATTGAAATCAAAATCTTGTGATGAAAAAATAATTGAAAAATATAGAGAAGAATTATCTAGATTATATTCCTCAAAATTTGATCTTATATTCGATCATAAGCTGAAAATTGATGAAATTAAGAGAAATCAAATAGTTAAAATGCTGGAACAAAAAAGTAAGGAAAAATTAAAAAGTCTTGATTATAAAGGAGCAATTAAAGCATTTAGGAGGGCAGAAAAGTATTTTTTAAATTAAAAGTAACCTAAATCTCAGAAATTTTATAAAACAAATTAAATTTATAAGTTTGAGAATAAAAAATAATAAAAGGGTTGATTTTTCTTCAGAATTCGTTTCTTTAAAGATATATCATTTTTGTTACTACTTATGGTTATGCCCCAATCTACCTTGGAAAGCTTATTATTTTTTTTGATACTTTCTCTTCTTGCAACGTACATTGTTAATTTAAAGTATTCATCAAAATTAAAAATACAGAAGTAGTTTTTAATTTATCTTTTGTCTTAATTAGATTTATTTCCTTGGATCACTCCAAGTCTCTTTGTATAACCAACTCAAAAAAGTAAGAGTAAGTATATTACCAAATGCATAAGTTATTCCTAATAATGGGTCATAAATATTAGCAATAATTGTCGACATAATAAATATTATTAATCCTGAGATAACCAGATCCTGAATAGGCAAATCCTTTAAGTTAACAGAACCAATCATTTGATTATTATAAAATAATAGATTAAAAAATTATAAACCCAAATAGAGAGTTATTTACTTATTTGTTTTTACTTACTTTGAGTTCTTTTAAAAGAAGTATTAGATGATCATCCTATTTTAAAAGCTTTATTTACTAAAAACTTTAAATAAATATAGAAGTCAAATAAACATTTTATACATGAGAAAGGTTTATTTATATCAATTTGAGATTCGAAAAAAGGATATAGTTTTTTATAGTTTGTTTTTAAGTAATTGGAAAGCTTTAGTTATTATGAATATCTTAATTCAATCTCATTTCATCCACCAGTGATGATAATAACTACATTAGTTTTCTTTTATATAAGGAGAAAAATTTTGTTGAAGGGTGAAAAGCATTAGCAATTTATTTGATACCTGTATTTTTTAAAGAGTCAAAAATAAAATAAAGGAAGCATATTAAGAAAACAATTACATATATAGAATCCATTTAACTAATCGTTGTAATAGAACTACTTAATCCATATGTAAGGAATATAAAACTTGCAAATGTTACTCCAATCATTACCGTTGTATAGAGTTTATTTAATGTGAAATTATTGCTTGTTGAAAAATCGGCCAAAACTAAATTTTTCATTGAATATTTATCTCTACTTTTAAAATTTTCACTATTAACTAAGCTTCCTAAAATGGGTTCAGTAGAGATATTTACTTCTTGATTGATAACTGAATTTAGGCCTTTATCTTCATTAAAGAATTTTGGGAACATATAAGTATGCCACAATGCTATTATTGCAACCCAAAAAATAACGCTTACACCTGCGATTCCAAAAAGTAAAAATCTAAAATTTTCCATTATTTTTTTTTAATTTTTAATTAAATCAAATCTACATCAAACTAAATATTCAATTATTTTTATTTAAAAAATATACTTAAAAAAAATCAATTAATCATATTTAGTTGTGATTAATGATTAAAAATAATGTTATTAAGTGTTTTTGTATAAATATAAGTTAATGATTAAATCAATTAATAATTTTAAAAGGTCAAAATAAATACCAAATTAATTATTACTTTATAGAAATGGATTTTAGAGTTTTACTTGTTATTACACCAATAGTATTTTCATGGATATTTACAGTTTTTTGGTTAGGTAGATGGGATGTATTTAGATTGACACCACTTGGACTACCCAAGAAGGGAGTAGCACCTTTCAAAAACTATCAAGTATGGGATGATACTGCACTAGTTCCTGCTACTGGCAGACCTCCAGAAGGCTATCCTGTTTTTACTGTTAGAACTGCAGCTGTAAACGCTTTAGGCATTCCTACTGTTTTCTTTTTAGGTGCTATTTTGGCAATGCAATTTAAATCTTATTAATTAGGTATTTTGATGGATATAAGATACTTAGTTGTAGGTGCACCTTTCATTATTGCTTTTTTCTATACCTTATATTGGTTGAGAAAGTGGGGAGCTTTTAGTTCAAAAAATAATATGTTAAAAGAAATGACTCAAAAAAATGAATCAATAGATCAAAATTATATTTTAGAAAATATTTTTTTAACAAAAAATTAATTTAGATTTATCTATTTTTATTTATTAAATCATCATGATTCCAATAGAACAGTATTTATTTTTTGCAGTTTCTCTTTATGCTTTTTTACATCTTTCAATAACATTAGTAAATGCATTAATAAGCTTTTCCTAATTGATAATTAAATAAAATATTAAACACTTATTTGTATAAAATTAATCTTTCTAAATTTAGTAAATCATTATATAAATATAGAAGTAGATATTAGGGCAATCTACTAGCCGCTAGCTTTGATAAGTACGGTTTGTAATGAGAACCTCCCTTTAACCTCATTTTCTTTTTCGCAATCTTAGAAAATGAGGTTTAAATATTTTTAGAAATTAAAAAATATTAATCTAAAATTAGGTATTAAAAAAACTCTTATAATTAAAAAATTATCTATCCTTTTGTATATTATTTACTTTTAAAAAAATAGTTTTTTATTTATAAAGAATATGTAGATATTTGGCGCATCTGCAACGGTTTACAATCCGTCTTTATGAACCTAGCCAACGAAAATATTCTTAACTACGTTTTAGTTATTTTAGTAGTTAGGAATATTTTTATTAAATATTAAACTTTTAGAGAATTTATTATATTAGAATTTAATTTAATTGCAGGAAATTTAATGATTAATGAATTAAATAACAAAGACACTTTAGAAAATATTTATAGAGATTTAGAATCTGGGATGCCAGAGAATAAATCTATAAAAGAGTATGCCCTTCCTAATGCAAGGCAATGGTTAGGAGGAAGATTTGTTGCTATATGGGTTTTACCAATTTATTTCATTAGAAAGTTTGCAAAGTTTTCTTCATCATCAGCTTTTGTTAAACCGTATTCACCTTCTGAAAATGGTCCATCATATAAACAACCAGAAACACTATTTACTGCTTTGAGAAGTGTTTTCAATGGTAATGATCATTTAAGATTTTTTGATCATAGATTTATTGGTATATGGGTTTTACCAATTGCTCTAACTGGGATAGTTTTTGAAATCCTGTTAATAGCTCCTACTAATAACACTACACCTTTTAATTAAGTTTTTCTAAGATCTAGTCTTTAATTTTTATGATAATTAAAATTATATTATTTTTCTTTTAAAGTTCTATTGAAAATTACTTAAAAGATTAAGATAAAAGTTTTTATCTAAGAATTATTTTATTTTCAAAATTAGATGGTTTAAATAATTGATAATGTTTGATATACCTTCTTAATATAAAAAAAATATTTTATTTTCTAATGTCTAGGAAAATTAAAACCCTAATTTCTTTTAAAATTGAAAGTTTACTTGAAGAGTGGGTAAAAATTTTTGATAGTAAAGAAGCAGATCTAAGACATTCTGAATTTGATATTAAACCACTATTTAGAGAATTAAGTAAAGATGATCCTAAAAAAGTAATTTGTATACATCAGGCTCCAGACGTAAGTATTCAAAGGTTTGTTCAAGCAAATAGTGAATGGATAAAAAGTCACAAAGTTGATTTCTCAAGTATGGAAGAATCATCTTGGATATGAATCGTTTTAGAATTGCTAAAGTAATTATAGTTTTTTCATCATTATCGTATTTGAGTGTTTCTTTTTTAAGAAATTACAACTCTCCAGAAAATATAGAAAAAAGATGTATTCTTAAATTTGAAAAAGATTTTAAAAATAATTTGGAAACATCTCATGAAGAATGGAATCAAATTTTAGATTTAGCTGATAACAATTATTTAAAATGTATAGGAATACCTTAGTATTAATTATGGGAGAGGCAAAGAGAAGAAAAAATTTAGGTATTCCTCCTAGAGAAAAAACTGAAGATATAAAGTTGCCTCAACTTGATAAAAAAGCCATACAACAAAAAGTAAGGTCTACATTATATAAATATCCAATTATCCCTTTTCTTTTTTATGGAGCTGCAATATTGATCCTAATAGGAGGTTTATTTTATGTTTACAAATCCTTTAATATAGCTTAATTAAAAGCATTATTAATTTTGATATTTATGATTTTTTGGCATCATCAATTAAAAAAACTTCAAGGATAATAAATGAGCAATTTTTATTGTGCAAAAATAATCAATGAAATGATATAAGAGAATTATTTACAGTTGACACCATCATATGGTGTTGTAATTTTAGATTAAATTAAAACTATTTATGAAAAAAATAAATAAAAAATATTATGAAATAATGCGTGAAGCTGATAATGCAGTTGGAAGAAAAGAAGTGGTTAGTTTATTAAAAAAAGCCGCAATAATTATGTCTAAATCTGAGGAAAACTTAGCTGCTTAAATTAAAAAAAACTATTTTATTAGGATAAATAAAACACCATAAAGAATGATTGACGAGGATGCAGCCATAATGATAAATGGTAGTATCATCCCTGAGTTTAACCATCTTAAAAGTCTAATTTTTTTGTTAATTACTCTTGGCATCTTTCTGATTCCTTTAATTGCAACCTAACAAGTATATAAATGGAGTAAATGATTAATTAATCTTTTTAAATATCATTATTTAGCTATTTTGGAATTAAATTTTCTAAAGAAAATTATTTTAATTACATCTGGATTTTTTATCTTAAGAGAAATTTTTAGGTAATTAATACCTTGTATTCTTCAAATTTCTTATGCAAGATTTAGAAACATTAGATTTCTAAATAATGATAAAAAATTTAAAAGAGGGCCCTGAAGAATTTGAAAATTATGATTCAGAACTGTTACTTAAGATTCTAAATAAGACATCTCTGGAAAATGAAAAAGGTGATGAAAAAGAACTATTTGTTGATGAAAATTGGAAAATTAATTCAAAAAATATGAGTAATATAATTCCTTCAGATAATTCAAATTTGAAAAGAATATTATCAGATATTTTCCCTAATAAAAAAATAATGATTCAGGATAATAATAATGGGTCGCAAACAATTTTCTTATCTTAATTTACGTATTCTTAAAAGCTTATTTGTACTATTTATGAAATGTCTATTTTTTTTGAGAAAAATTAGTAAAAATTACTCTCGCGGAATTTTTTTAAAGATGTTATTGTTCATTAACGTTCATCCAAGTTTATATCTCTGGACGCATGATATGGGAGTAGGGAACGGGATTCTCATTAACTGCAAAAGACCATGAATAACCTCTTACAAATTAGAGAAAAAATCAAAAGAGCCAACATGCTATATGAAGCCCAACTTTTGGCAACTAAAAGTGGAGAAGTTACTCCCTACAGAAGATCCGTCTTTGAAGAAAGAATCAGGAAAACACAAAAAGAAATGAAATTGAAAGACTCAAAAAATTAAATTCTTTTTTGAAACTGATCAATTAAGAGGGTGTTAAACCCCTCTTTTTTTATTTTTATAAAAACAACGTAATTATTAATTTATTTTTTCGATTATCGATTATTAAAAAGAACATAATTTTGATGCTTTTTCTATTGATTTAAATTACATAAATGGCAAATTTAATTCAGTAATTAAGAGGTAAATAGATATGTTTAAAAAGAAAAATAAAAAAATTAAAACCGCACCCAATAAATCAAATTTAGATCAAGTTTTATGGTTTATAGAAAATTATTTGCCCCAAAATAAAGAACGAGGTGTTCAAAAAAAATTGTATATGGATAATATAGAAGCAGAGACTATTAATATATTTTCTAAATTAGCCTCTAAACATTCTAAAACATTATTACCAACTACAAAAAATACGACAATCTCTTTCACCTTTGGTAATTGGGCCTTGCCTTACCTGAAATTGCTTAAGAAAATAGGAATAGCTAAGTAAGAAAATTGTGATTGGCTAGAACTGGTTTATCCCGCAAATAAAAATAAATAAAGATTAAAAAGTCTCAGAAAGTTCTTTTCGAAATTTAAGGAGGAATACTTACTTTACATAAAAAATACAATTGCTAAGTTTAAGATGAGAGATCTATTTATTAATGTTTCTAAATTATCTGCCTAGTGAAATGGTTGAAGTTGTTGGTTTGACAATGATTTTTTCATTTCTAGTTGGAACTATCTTAATTTTGTTATTTACATCAGATCAGGCAAATACAAAGAATCTATATTTAAAGAAGGCTAAATAAAATTTAAATATTTTGTTTATCTACAAAGGACCTCGGTTTTTTAATAAAGTTAACTCGCAGGTGTAGAACATAATTTTTAATATTTATACATAAACATATTTAAGATTATGGGCGAAGCTAAAAGAAGAGAAGAATTAGGATTGCCACCTAGACAAAAAAATGAATTAAATAAATCTGATAGATACCTTTCATGGCTTCCAATTACTAAATCAAGAATTAAGAAATACCCTTATATGGGTGTAGCAACAATGGCACTAGGGGCGATAATTTTCTTAGTAAGTGGGGGCGCAAATAGTATTAATTAGTTAGATTTTGGCTTGGCTTAGAATATATCTAAGATTTCTTTTGTAATAGTTTAACGCCAGATATTATTGAGATTATTGAAGCTATACCAAGAAATATCGAGTAAAAAGGTTGCAAATTAATAATACCAAAATTACCCGTATGCCATTTTATTAACCAAAAAGCATCTACTCCTAATGGTTGAAGAATACTATAAGTAGTCCCAGATACAATAGTAATTAGTAAGGGTATTGCTGAAATTGTGGTTATTTTTCTGTGAATTTTTCTTTTATTGGTTTTTAATCTTTCCATCTATTTCCTCAAATAAATATGTAATTCTTTTTCGTTGTTGCAGGGCATCCATTTTTCCTGGTTCTTATGTATTCCTTCGCAACCAAGTTCTAAAGCCCTTTTTTCAGCCTCCTCTTCAGAAAGAAATGTACCCCTCATATGTGCAAGAGAATAATTATTAAAATTTAAAGATAAGAAAAATAAAAAAATAAAAAATTTAAAATTTCTAAAAATAATACGCATTTTTAACTTTTGAGGATAGAATCACAAATACTAGATGGATTTGCTTGTTTAACTATTTTTAGTCTTTTGATAAGTTTGTCTCGCTCTATTTGATGTTTTAAATATTTAATACATAAATTTTTTTCCTGATATATCTCTGCTATTGGATTAATCTTCAATGCAATAGCAAAAGTACTAATAACTAAAAGAATGTTTGTAGCTAGTCGAATGTTTGGTCGATAATTTGATCTCATTCGTATTCTTTATTTCTGTCAATAACTTCCCTTAAATATATATCTTTTAGCTCGTCATTGTATCCATTTTCTTTTGCAAATTTTTCTAATTCCCTCAACTCTTTTTCTGTCATTAAGCAGATTTGGATATATTGTTTTTCATATCTTCAATTTGGTTGATTAATGCATCTAACCATTCTGTATTGTTTTTTGATCTATTCTGTAAATATGTAATTTTAGGTTGATTGATTTCTAGTGTCTCATAATCTCCACTCATAAATTCTCCCTAAATTTATACTCTGC
>CACJAC010000016.1 GCA_902591275.1 uncultured Prochlorococcus sp.
TTTGGATCAATTTGTTGACTACTATATTTTTTACTAAGAGAACCTTTTCCTGTATCTAAAAAATCTTCAACAAAGATTTCTATTATAGTTCCATGAATTTTTCTGTAGACCATATTAATACAGTTATTTTTAACTCTATATTTATCACCTTGATTCTTACCTGAAACGCTCATTTCAATCCCACTTTCAGAATTTTTAAGTAAATTAAAATTATTTTCTGAGTGCACTGATTCAAATTCTCTTTTTACCCTATGTATACAAACTTCGAATAATTGAGAGGCAATACTTTTAACAACTTTTTCATCTTCGATATTTTGAATATTTGGTTTAAAGTCTTTACCTAATACGAAGTCACCTTTATGAGTATTATTTTTAGTCAAGAAGATGCATTTACCTTGGTAACCATGAAAATCATTCTTCCAGGTGTAACGATTTTCATAAGCATTCTTGAAAATCTCCTTACAATTAATTTCTTTTAGATTATCCATTAATTTTTTGAAAACATGAAATAATTCTACAAAAAAAAACCTCCCTGTTAGAGGAGAGGTTTTTATTTGATTGAACTAGTTTTGAGTAATTTTTGTATTTTCAATATTATCAAAAGCTTGACCAATTTTCTTAAAGTCAAATCCCATTGCTCTTAGTGCGTGCCAAAGATGACCTTGTAAGAAAAAGAAACCCAAATAGAAATGAGTATTAGCAAGCCAAGCTCTTGAGCTATATGCTCCTGAACCTAAATCTACGGTATCAGTAAAATAAGGGGCAAATTCAAACTGAAGCTTTAATGGTTCTCCATATAGATCAACTGGATATATAGTCGTATTTGAAGCACACCAAAAAGCAGCAACAAAAGCCATATATGAAACACCAACAACTGAGTATGACAAAATTGCCTCAGCGCCAAGTAATCCTTTCCCTTTAAATTCTGTATATTCTCCAAATTGTTTAGTACAAATATGGAAAACACCTCCAATTATTTCTAGGAAAGCTAGGAAAGCATGTCCCCCCATAACGTCTTCTAGGCTATCTATTTTTAAAAAATCAAATTGATGATTCCAGATAGCGGCAATATCTAAATTGTAAATAACTTGTCTTGTAGATCCTATTGCTGGGTCGTAAATTCCATGAATACGAGCCCATTCAACGAACATAATTGCTCCAAGCCCAAGAAAGATTAGATGATGACCAAGAATAAAAGTTAATTTATCTGGGTCATCCCATTCAAAATCAAATTTTTGTGGCTTACTATTTTCTGGATAGTCTCCAAGATCGCCTGCAAATTTATTGGAATGTAATAATCCTCCAGCACCCAATACTGCTGAGAAAATTAGATGTAATGTGCAAATTACAACAATTCCATATGGTTCTGTAATTACACCATTTTCAATACCACCAATTCCAATACCAGCGAGGTGAGGCAAAACAATTGCTTTCTGTGCACCCATTGGGATACTGGCGTCGTAACGGGCCAGTTCAAATAATCCAAAAGCTCCCGCCCAGAACATCATTAGACCTGCATGGGCAGCGTGAGCAGCTATGAATTTACCTGAACGGCCAACAACACCCGAATTCCCTGCGTACCAGTCATAGGTGACATCAGATTTTCCGTAAGTTTGTAACACTTGATTTAAGTAAACAGCAAATTGAGCATATTGCTTATCGCTATTGTTTTTACATGTTCTTTACAGATTTAATTACTTATGTAAAAAAAACATATTGTAAAAGAACAAATGTTACAAACTAGGGAAGTAATATCTGAGAAAGCTTACGCCAATGAAGGGATTTCACCCTTAAGCTGAGAAGCCCATGTTTCAAGACGCGAATCAGTCAAATCAGATTCACTATCCTCATCAAGAGGTAATCCACAAAAGCTTTCTCCCATAACACTTTTAGACTCATCAAATGTATAAGAAGATTTATCTACGTAACCGACCATTTCAGCGCCAGCTTTTGTGAAGTAGCTATGAAGCTCTTCCATTGCATCACAATAGTTTTCTGTATATGTAGAGGAATCTCCTAAACCAAAAATTGCAACTTTTTTTCCTGATAAACTTAGTTCACCAATATCCTCTAAGATTGAATCCCATGCTGTTCCCGATCTTTCTTCATCGGCACCAGTATTCCAAGTGGGGATCCCGCAGATAATTCCATCAAGACCCTCAAATTCGGAAAGATCATCCACATCAGATACATCTTTAGGTGCTTCTGCTGAAGAGATAAAATTATGAAGACGATCAGCTACGTCTTCAGTTTTTCCAGTTGTAGTTGCGTAATAAATTCCTACAGTCATAACTTCAAAATGTTTACATTAAAATAATAAAATCTAAAAACGTTAAATTAATTTCTTTAAAAACTTTTTCATGTAAAATTTTATACTAATCAAGGTAAGAAAAAATTTTTGAGGAAAATTTATAAAAAATTCAAACCATGGTGACTGACAAATTTCAAAATGATATAAAAAATCTTATTGAAGAGTTTAATTTTAATGGGCATAAAAAATTCAAATTAATTGTTTTATTTGGTTTATTGGGAGATTTTGATAGCTTTGAATATGCAATAAATTTGAAAAGTTTTATCGACCAAAATCAAGATAAAAATTTAGATATTTTTGCAATTGCTATTGGGAACCAAAATGGCAAAGAAAAATTTTGTAAATTTACTGGCTTTCAGAAAGAAAATTTAATAGTTGTTTCTGATAATAAAATTCATAATAATCTAAAAGTCTCAAGAGGATTAGATATTGGTTTAGGAGGTTGGATCAATATGCTTTTGATGTTATCAGGGATAAATTCTCTTAAAACAATTAAAGAAGTTATTAGAGGTTATACCGGCGACCGAAAAGCAAAGCAAATTTATTCAGAAATAGACAAAATTGAAGCTTTAAAATTTTTAAAATTTTCAGGTAAATCTTTTAAAAAAGTTTTCGGGAATGGTTATTTAAGACCATTTGAATTAGCAACATTTAGATTAAATAATATGAATGAAATAATTCAAAATTGGAGTGATTATATTCTTAATGAAGAATACCTTCCTCAAAGAGGGGCTTCTTTTCTAATGAATAATAAAAATCAAATTATTTATAAATTTTTTTCAAGAGATATACTTGGATATTCATCAAACATGAGGGATCCCTTAGGATTTTTGACTGATTTAATTAAAGAATAGTTTTTAAAATATTTTATGAATGTAGATATATTTGGATATTTTGCAGCGATTTTAACAACAGCAGCATTTCTACCTCAATTGATAAAAACTTTAAAGACAAAAAAGGCAGATGATGTTTCTTTGACAACATTAATAATGTTTATTATAGGTGTATTATCTTGGATTATTTACGGTTATAAAATTTCTTCTACACCAATATTGATAGCAAATTTAATTACCCTGATCTTAAATTTATTGATATTAATTTCTAAAATATATTTTTCAAAAAACTAAAATTAGTAAAAAAATTTTTTAAAAGTAATAAACTTTAGATTTATTATTTAAATCCTTTTAAAATAAAACAAAAAATATACTGATCTTGAAAACTTCAAAATGCTGGGTTTGGTTTAAAGGAAGCCTTAACAATGGTGGATATTGGAAAGAAGGTTTTACATGTACTTTTGATGAGAACCCAGGAGTTTTAATAGAAAGTCCTGCTTACGTAACTTGTCGGGTTCCTACATGGAGAGTTTTGACTAAAGAACCAGAAAATTTATATAAATCTCCTCTAATTCCTGAAAAAGCAATCTGGAAAATAATTTAAATTCTGAATTAACAATAAAAAACTTTTTGACTATACTACGGCGAGTTAATATTGCTTTAATAAATATTTTATTAATACCATCTACTCTCTTTTTATAAATATCATCCCTTTTTTAATCTTTGGTTTTATTCTGGGGAAAAAGAATCCAAAGATTTCAAAATATATAGCAAGACCTCTAATAAGATTTGGCATTCCATTAAGTGTAATGGGTCTCCTTTTAAAGGAAGGTATAGATATAAACCTTATTAAAAGTGCATTTTTAGCATTCTCTGTAATTGGATTATTAATAACTTTAATAAATTTAATCCCAAAATTTAAGAAGAGGCTTCCAAATTACACATTGCAGCTAGCAGGCCTAATTGGAAATACATCATTTCTTGGAATACCAATTGCGTTAGCTCTTCTTCCTTCAAAAACTATAAATTTCACTATTGGATTTGATTTAGGAACTACACTTTTCGCTTGGATATTTGGACCTTTTTTTCTTCAAGAAAAGTCCAATAGGAATAACATCCCAAACATCAAAGGACTATTAAATGCATTGATAAATAGTCCTGCATCAAGAGGTATTATTGGTGTACTTCTTGCATATCTTTTTCAAATAGATGAAATTTTGGGCAATTATCTTTGGATTCCTGCAAGAATAGTTATTGCTTTAGCAATAATAATTGTGGGAACAAGACTTGGAATAATTACACATCAGAATGAGCGGATTTTGGATATAAATGAAGAAATTAAATTTTCAATTTTATTAAAGTTATTTATTCTTCCCTTTATTATTTTTTTTATATGCAAATTCTTAAATTTTAACTTCTATCAATCATCTGCAGTAATTCTTCAGGCCGCAACCCCAACGGCAATTTCCACTATATTAATGGCAGAAGCTTATGGTGTGAAACAAAAAATATCTTCAAAGATTCTTTTTACTACAACCTTAATTTCAATAATTACAATTCCTCTATTAAAAATGTTTATGAATTTATTTATTCAAACAACTTGAATGAAATTAGTGCATGATTAATGAATATTGTAAAGATTATATCCTGATAACTAAATAATGTCTTAAGATTTAGTGTATGAAGTCAGCAAATCCTGAAAATGAATATATCCCTCTAGATCTAAGGATCTCTGTGAGGAGAGATACTCTTAGGCTTATCTCAGAGATGGCTCAAGATATGGGAATAAGCATTAATGAGGTTTTTAGTTTTTTAGCCGAAGATTCTGTCATCGATCTCGAATTAATGGAAGATTTGAATCAAATTAAAATACCAAGCAAGTGCAGCATCGATGATTTAAAAAATGCTCTTCTTAAAAAAAGACTTTGTTAAAATTTTTCAACTTTTCTATTTTCCCAGTCAGATTTATAACCACTTTCCACTAAAAATCTCGAATACTTATTTAAATCACTTTTTTGAATTCGCCATAAATTATAAATCCCAAATTTGCCCAACTTTTGATGATTAATTTTTGACCATTGCTTTCCACGGGTAGAGTATTCATCTATCACGACCAATAGAGATTTGTATTCATAATCTGGTTGATCCTCATAATTCTCCCTCCTATCAATTTTTAGCCTTTCTGACAGATTAATTAATCCCTCTTCAGTGTTTGGTTCATAAAAAACTATTTGTCTCGAATAATAATGTAGTGAAGGTTTTCTTATCCCGATCATTGCTAAAGTTTCCCTTCCCTCGCGAAGATCTAAAATTAATTTTGATATATTCCTTAAAGGTAATTGCCTTGAAGTATCTGCTAATTTTCTAATTGGCGACATCAAATAAGATTGCCCAATTAAAAGTAAAATTTGAAGATAAAGAAGGATATTTCTAGATTTTAAAGAAAATAAGATTATTGCAAGAAGTGTAAATATAGAGAAGAAAACTTTAGCTTTGAAAATAATCCCAGAGCTTATAAGTTCGGATGCAAGATTAGGCATTTCGGGATCATTAATTGAACTCAACCAAATATCCGAGAAAAAGAATGCTATTGATAAGCCAAACAAAATTAAAATATTAAAAATCCAGAAATATAAAAAACTTTTATTTATATTTTTTAAGCTTATAAAGCTATTACTTATTAATATTGCCGCCGCTGGAATTGCTGGCAACCAATAGCTAGGGAGTTTCGTTGCAGAAAGGCTAAAGAAGATTAAAACTGACATTAACCAACATAGAGAATATGTATAAAGGGTTTCAGTGACTTTTAAATTTTCTTTTGAACTTTTCAAGAAATCCTTAAAGGTTTGAAATATCCCATGGTACAAAAAAGGAGTAAATGGCAATGAAGCTAATATCATTATGTAAAGAAAAAACCATAATGGTTCTGCATGATTATTTACAACTGAGGTATATCTTTGAAAATTATGGTAACCAAAAAAATTATCCCAAAAAGGCCTTCCCTCTTTTAGAAATTCTAAAATATACCATGGAACACTTATTAGTATTGTTATTAAAAAACCTTTCTTTGGATTTATCTTACTGAGCAACGTTTTCCAATTCTTTTGACAAAACAAGAAAAACGTAATAGTCAATAATGCCAAAACAAATGCAACAGGTCCTTTAACTAAAATTGCAAAACCTAAAAATACCCAAGCTAAAATGCATTGATTATTAATTTCACTTGCCATTCTTCTCCAAAACAAAAGCAAGCTAATACCTAAGGTTCCAGTTAAAAGAGCATCACTCACGGCAGTCCTACTCCAAATAATTATTAATGGAGAAAGAGCAAAGCCTAATGATGCAACTATTGGAGTGAGAAATTGCCTATCACTCTTCTGTGGCCAACAAAACAACGTATCTCCAATCATCAACATTAAGAATAATGATGCCAAAGCTGAAGGAAGTCTTGCTGAAATTGTCCCTAAACTATCCCAAATCTCGTTTTTCGGTAATGAGTAAAAAAAACCCATTAGCCAATATATTAATGGAGGCTTATCAAAGCGGAACATTCCATTGACCTTTGGAGTTATCCAGTCACCAGATTCACTCATTGCCCTTGCCGCAGCAGCAAACAGAGGGGGCGTTTCATCCACTAGCCCAGTAGTACCTAAACCTAAAATAAATATAATGATCCCAGAGATTAAAACAATTGTTGAGTTTAAAAGCCTTTTTTTTGAGTTCAGAAGAATCACTTAACAAATTAATTTTATTTATATTCAATAATTACCTTATTAAGCCAGTTCACAACCTTGTTAGCAAATATATGTGCGGAGGCATTTTTTTCTACCCATTCTCTACATTTCTGACGCTTTATCTTTTCAATAATCTCTACATAGGAAAGCATATTTTTTTTATCATCAGGGTCAGCAAGATAACCCGTTTGGCCATGCTGGATAATTTCACTGGGTCCTCCCCTTTTATAAGCTATAACTGGCACCCCACAGGCTAAAGCTTCAACAATTACGTTCCCATATGCCTCATTCCATTTAGGAGTATTTAGCAACCCTCTGCATTTACCAAGCTCTTTTTGTAATTGATCAGTAGATAAAAACCCCATCCAATCTATAGCACCTTGAGGGAATGATTTTTCTATCTTTGACGCATACATCTCATCTTCTATCAGTCCCCAAACTTTTAATTTTTCGCCAAGTTCATTTGCCACATAAACTGCATCCTCCAAACCTTTTTCTGGAGCCACTCTTCCAACCCATGCCAAGGGTCCCTTCACTGAATCTTGAAAAATATAATTATCTAGATTAAACCCATTACCAATAATTATTGGTTTTTTTATGAATGGATAATCATTAGCTTGCATTTTCGAATGAAAAGCAAAATTATTTGGATATTTAGCATATACCTTAGATATTAAATTACTAATTACTGAACTTTCAGAACCCATACTAATAATATGTGCAAATGGGATCTCTAAATTTAGAGTCATCCAAATAGGCAGCC
This sequence comes from uncultured Prochlorococcus sp., assembly GCA_902591275.1. Taxonomy (GTDB): domain Bacteria; phylum Cyanobacteriota; class Cyanobacteriia; order PCC-6307; family Cyanobiaceae; genus Prochlorococcus_A. The sequence continues at coordinate 7,642 of CACJAC010000016.1, forward strand.
AATCATAGGACATGTTCAACAATACATCTGCATGTTTAGCTATATCTAATCCCTTTTCAAGCATTCCTGCTAGAAGAGAATTATCTGGGATACTTACCGGAGAATTATAACTTTGATGCTGCCAACTTATTTGATCTTCACCTTCCACTAAATGTAATTTTGCTTTTACGTTACTTTCATGTAACTTAGAATTTTTTGGAGCTACAACCTCAACAGAATGACCTAAAGAAATTAAACCTGAAACTAGAGAATTTAAAGTTAATTCAACTCCACCACCTTTGCCACTCCCTAAGAAACCTATTGGGGTACTAATCAAAACTATTCGCATTATAAGACATTTAACAAACAGACACTAATTAAATAGTAGTATCAGAAAATTTATTTTCCCATAAACTCTTTCTCTGGCTAACAAAAAATACCGATATAAGAACAAACACCACTCCTATCCACTGCACAATAGTAAGTCTTTCGCCTAACCAAAAACCTCCACTGAGAAGTGCAAATACAGGAGTTAAAAATGCAAGAGTACTAAATCCAGTTATTTCTTTATTATTAGCAAAGTAGAAAAACAACCCATACGCTATTGCTCCTCCAAAAATACTTGCAAATGACATAAGTCCCCAATCAAATATTGACCAATCTGGAATTACTGTGAAATTTGATTGTAAGCAGTGTTTAATAATTAAAGGCAAACTCCCTAAAACCATATGCCAACCTGTAACTGCAACTGGATCGCTTTTAGTACAAGTGAATCTAATTAAAATTGTTCCTAATGCCATAGCTAGAGAAGCTGCAAGCATCCAAAGTTCTCCAAAGTTAAAAGCAACATCATTTATAGACTTATCAGACATCAACCACCAATTTCCTAAAAATTCTTGTGGAACGCCTAAAAATACTATTCCTCCCAAGCCAAAAAGTAGTCCTAACCATCCTATTGGATTAATTAAATTTCCAAAAATTGCCCTAGCTAAAATAGCTACCAAAAGCGGTTGAGAATCAATTAAGACAGAACCTAAACCTGCGCCAGTTTTTTCAATACCATAAGTTAAAAACAACTGAAAAAAAGTGGCATCGACAATCGTAAAAACAAAAAACCACTTCAAATCGCATTTATAGATTTTTAAATCTCTTTTTAACAAATATGTTGTTATAAGAACAAGAATCCCTGCAGGAAGTAATCTTAAAGAAGCCACAAACTCTGGCCCAGCACTAGATACTAAGGGTGTCATGGCCGACATTGAAGTACCCCAAAGTGCAAAAGGGAGTATCATTAAAAACCAATTTAGGATTGAATTCATTAGGTCTGCTGATAGTCTTTTTAAAGTAGTTTTATGAATTTACCTTAAAAGAATGATTTGGCCTTTTAGACGAAAGTCAAAAAAAAGAATAGCTCGTATAGTAATTGATGAGCCTATTACAAGTTCAACAAGAGTTTCTGTCCTTAAAGCTCTTAAACAAATTGAGGATAGAGAATTTCCTGCTTTAATCGTGAGAATTGATTCTCCAGGGGGTACTGTTGGGGATAGCCAAGAAATATACTCTGCTATTAAAAGACTAAAAGATAAAGGATGTAAAGTCATTGCTAGCTTTGGGAACATCTCAGCATCAGGAGGTGTTTACATTGGTGTCGCATCTGACAAAATAGTTGCGAATCCAGGAACAATTACAGGATCTATTGGAGTTATTATAAGAGGAAATAACTTATCTAAATTATTAGATAAAATCGGCATTAAATTTGAAACGGTTAAAAGCGGTGTATTCAAAGACATCCTTTCTCCAGATAAACCTCTAAGTGAGGAAGGCAGAGATCTACTTCAAGGACTTATAGATGAAAGTTACAAACAATTTACTGAAGCTGTTTCTGAAGGAAGGAATTTACCTGTTGAAGAAGTAAGAAAATTTGCTGATGGAAGAATTTTCACTGGCACACAAGCACTTGAACTCGGTCTTGTTGATAAAGTTGGAGATGAATTTGTTGCAAGAGAGCTAGCTGCAGAAATGGTAAATATTGATCCTAAAATTCAGCCATTAACATTTGGGAAGAAGAAGAAGAAAATACTTGGACTAATTCCTGGAAGTAGAATGATTGAGAAAATTATCAATAATATCTTTTTTGAGTTTGACTCATCTAATAAAGTACTTTGGTTATATAAGCCTTAAAATAGACATGTATGAAAAAATGAAAGATGATTATAAAATTACATTTATTCGTGGAGCTACAACAGCCTCTGGGAATTCTGTTGGGGAAATAGAAGTTGCAGTAGTGGAATTAATTGATGAATTAATTTCACGCAACAATCTAATTAAGACAAACATATTATCCATCACATTCACTGCGACAAAAGATTTAAATGCATGTTTCCCAGCTTCAATTGCTAGGAAATTTAATGGACTTGATTCAGTTGCCTTTATAGACTGCCAACAAATGCACGTATCTAATGATATTGATTTTTGTATAAGAATAATGGCTCAAGTTTTATTACCACCAAATTACGCAATAAAACATCCTTATTTGAGAGGCGCTGCTAAATTAAGGATAGATAGATGTTAACCTTAGGAAAAAATTTTTCCGATTTCAAAAACACGAACGCACACTTAAAAATTCCATCGGCTCAATGTTAAAAATTACAAAGAAACTTACTTTAAATCTTAAAATTTTAAGATTTTTTATCATTCCCACAATTTTATTTTCAACTCCTTTTTTTTATAACCTTCAAGATGCTAAAGCGGGGTTGGAATTTCAGTGGGATCAAGACTCTAGTTTTAGAAGATTAAAGTGGTTTCAAAAAGAAAATAAAAGGAGATTTAGAAATACAATTTATTTTTTCTTGAGGCCTTCTGATAGGAGAACTGATCTATTAAAAATTAATCTAGCAATCCCAAAAACCTTTAAATCCACTTTAAAAAACGAAAAAATTAGTTTTTGCAAAGTAAGAATAGGCGGTTTTGAGAACAGAACAAAATGTTTAGAAGATATTCAAGCTGATATAGAAATTAAAACTGATGAATCAGGCTTACGATCACTGGATATTTACCCTTACAGCCCAATTCCAATGAATAAAGAAAAATATGCAATTGTTTTAAAAGTCTTTAATCCAAAAAAATCAGGTTTATATCAATTTCATTCATATGGACAACCTAAAGGGGAATCATTTTCAAGTTATCTAGGAAGCTGGACTATATTGATCGATTAAATGATAAATTAAATAAGGGTAATTAAACAAATGACTAAAAGAACTTTTGGCGGAACTTCAAGAAAAAGAAAACGTGTATCTGGTTTTAGAGTAAGAATGCGTTCTCATACAGGTAGAAGAGTTATTAAAAGCAGAAGACAAAAAGGTAGAGCAAGAATAGCCGTATAACTTCAAATTTAAATGGCCCTACCTAAGGATATGCGTTTAAAAGGTCATAGGACCTTTAATTACATTCATAAAAATTCCACAACATATCATGGGAAATTAATGACTTTTAAAGTTGCGAGATCAAATCCAGGAATACTCTTAACCCATAAATTCACAAATACCTCAAACAAATTTAAGGTTGCAATTGCAATTAGCAAAAAAGTTTCAAAAAAAGCTGTAGAAAGAAATAAATTAAGAAGAACCCTACAAGAGTGGTTATTAACAAACATTCAGAAAATTAATAACCACAAACCTTATTGGTTACTTGTTAACCTTAAATTTGGGGATTTCTGCAATGATAAAAGTAGACTTTTGGAGGAATTTCAAAACTTAATGTTCAAATCTCGTCTAATCAAATGATTAACATGAATGAAGAAACCTTTTATCAAGGTGGTCCTGCCAAAAGTGATTTAATAATAAATCTACTAGCAGGGATAACTTTACTTGGTTTGCCATTTACCTTTGCCGCAATAGTTAGAGCATTGTGGTTGAGATATAAAATTACAAACAAAAGAATTACAATAGATGGCGGATGGTTTGGTAAAAACAAAACGCAAGTCTCATTAACTAACATTGAAGAAATCAGATCTATTCCAAGAGGATTCGGGTCATATGGTGATATGGTTCTTATCCTTAACGATGGATCAAAGGTTGAAATGAAATCACTACCTTTATTTAGAGAAAAGCAAAAATTTATTGAAGAGAATATAAATAAAAGATCGGAAATACCAAACCTTAAATCGGTAGAAGGATTTGCTACTAAATCCTAAATAAATTAATTACAAAAATCTTTTTTTCCTGTAAGATAATGTCTATTAAAATTACACTCTCTTTAATATCGTGATAGGGTTCATTTCTGAAAAACTACTTATCCCTATTCTAGATTTTTTCTATGGATTAGTCCCTAGTTATGGTTTAGCGATTGTTGCATTGACAGTCGTAATAAGAATTGCACTTTTCCCTCTAAGCGCTGGTTCCATTAGAAGCGCAAGAAGAATGAAGATCGCCCAACCAGTAATGCAAAAAAGACAAGCAGAAATAAAATCTAAGTTTTCAGGTGATCCAAAGAAACAGCAAGAAGAACTTGGAAAATTAATGAATGAGTTTGGCAGCCCTCTCGCAGGTTGCCTTCCTTTAATTGTACAAATGCCAGTGCTATTTGCATTGTTTGCAACCCTAAGAGGCTCACCATTTGCTGATGTTCCATATAATATAAATCTGAAAGTCGTTCCACAGGATCAAGTAGCAGCCATTGATCCAAAACCTTATAAATCCCCACGACACTCTATTTTTATTACAGAAAAATCGCACTTTCCTGTAGTTGCCACAATTCCTAGTGGAACAAAATTAGGAACAGAAGAATCCATAAAAGTAAATCTACAAACAACAAATGGCAATAGCTATTCGGAAGTTCTATCTAAATACGACAACGGATCTAAATTCCTCCCCACTTGGAAGGTTTCTAAAGGATCCGAAAATCTTAAAGTTTCTCAAGACGGTACAGTAACAGCAATTAAACCTGGTGATGCAACAATCGAGGCAAAAATCCCTGGTCTAGCTGCTAAAAGTGGTTTCTTATTTATCAAAGCTCTTGGTCAAGTTGGTTTTTATGTAGATGGGGCAATTAATTGGGATATTGCTACATTAGTAGGTGCCTTTGGATTAACCTTACTTCTCTCTCAAGTTTTATCAAGTCAGGGGATGCCTGCGAATCCACAGCAATCAACAGCAAATAAAATTACACCAGTAATGATAACTGGAATGTTTCTGTTTTTCCCACTACCAGCTGGAGTCTTGCTCTACATGGTTGTTGCAAATATATTCCAAGCATTTCAGACTTTTCTTCTTAATAAAGAAGCTCTGCCTGAGAATCTACAGAAAATTTTGGACCAACAATTATCAGCTAAAAATGAAGTAATATCAACTTCTCCATCAACTATCTCAGATAAAAGATTACCTTTTGAGCCTAACAGTAAAAAATAGTTTAAACCTCAAATAATGGATTCTTGGTGTAGAAATTTAGAATTACTTATAAAATCAAGAACTCCATTAATTTGGATAAAGACAAAAGAAGAGGAAAGATTAGAAAAATTAATTGACTTTTCTTGTGAAAAATTAAATATAAAAAGATTCATATCCTGGGATTGTGTTAGCGGTATTAAAGGATTAATAAATGAAAAAGGGAAATTTTCTAATAATCCATTAGGAGTTCTTAACTGGCTTAAGGAACAAAGTTCTAAAGCTTCAATAGTTTTATTATTAAAAGATTTTCATAAATTTTATGATGATCCAACTATCAATAGAACTATTAAAGAACTATCTTCAGTGCTTAAAGAAACTAGTCATAATTTAATTATTAGTTCTCATCTATTTCCATCATCAGAAGAGCTAGATGAATTAATAACAATTTTAAACCTACCTCTTCCTGACCAAAAAGAATTGAAAAATCTAATTAAAACAATTGCTATTAATACTAATTCAAATCTTGATGAACAAGAATTAAACGAACTTTCTATAGCTTCAAGTGGACTAACTGAAATAAAAGTAAAGCAAGTTACGGCAAAAGCCCTTGCTCAAAGAGGGAAAATAAGTAAAGAAGATATTAAAGATATTCTTGAAGAGAAAAAACAAGTTATCGCTAGAAGCGAAATTTTAGAATTTTTCGAAACCAAATCAAGCCAAGATGATATTGGAGGTTTAGATGTTTTAAAAGTTTGGCTTAATCAAAGACACAGGGCATTTTCTGAAGAAGCAAGAGATTATGGGTTGCCAATCCCCAAAGGAGTCTTACTTGTTGGAGCGCAAGGAACAGGAAAATCACTTACTGCGAAATCAATTTCCAAGAGTTGGTCGATGCCGCTACTTAGGTTAGATGTAGGAAGACTATTTTCTAGCCTTGTTGGTTCAAGCGAGGCAAGGACAAGAGAAGCAATATTGAGAGCCGAGGCTATGTCACCCTGTATTCTTTGGATCGATGAAATTGATAAAGGCTTTGGTGGCGATGCCAGAAGTGATGGAGGGACAAGTCAAAGGGTGTTAGCAAGTTTACTAACTTGGATGGCTGAGAAAGAATCTGCTGTATTTGTAATTGCTACTGCGAATGCTATAGATAAGCTTCCTGCAGAATTATTAAGGAAAGGTAGATTTGATGAAATATTTTTTCTTGATTTACCAAATTCCGAAGAAAGATTAAGCATCCTAGATTTACACTTAAAAAAAAGAAGGCCAAGTTACAATTTTCCTCTCTCTACCATCATCGACAGAACAGACGGATTCTCAGGGGCAGAACTTGAACAATCAGTAATAGAGGGTATGCACATTTCATTTTCTGAAGATAGGGAACTTATGGAGAAAGATTTAATAAAGGCAGTTTCTGAATTAGTTCCCTTATCAAGAACAGCTAAAGAGCAAATTGATTTACTAAAAGAATGGTCATCTACAGGACGTGCTCGTTCTGCATCGTAACTAAAAATTTAATTTTGATAATATTACGTAAGTTAGAAATCATTAATTTAGTTAATTTTTCATCAAAAATCCCAAATAATGAATATAGATTAACTATCTTTATTAAGGTATAAAAAAAAAGAGTGTTAGACCAAAAATTAATAAGAGAAAATCCAACGTATGTTGAAGAAAGTTTATCCTTAAGGGGAAAAGTTTTTAATATCAACCAGATACACGATTTAACTGTTAAAAAAAAAGAAATAGATATAGAAATATCTAGCCTCCAATCAGATAGTAAAAAATTAAGTAAATTAATTGGTCAAGAAATAAGCAAATCTAAAAATGATAATTCTTCAGAGCTTATTGAATTAAAGAAAAAAGGGAACCAATACAGAATAAAAATTTCTGAATTAGAAGAGAGAAAAAGAATATTAGATGAACAAATAAATAATGAGATTTGCAATTTACCAAATTTTCCTAGCAAAGATGCGCCTATTGGGAAAGATGAAAGTCATAATATCCAAGTAAAAGCTTGGGGGGATCCTCAAATAAAAGAGAATATAAAATCACACTGGGAAATAGGAGAAAGTCTTAATATTTTTGACTCTGTAAAATCAACAAAAATATCAAAAAGTCGTTTTATCACTCTTGTAGGCAATGGTGCCAGATTAGAGAGGGCATTAATTAATTTTATGCTCGATATGCATACTAAAAATGGCTATGTGGAGTTAATGCCGCCAGCTTTAGTAAATTCAGAAAGTCTTACCGGATCTGGTCAATTACCTAAATTTTCAAATGAAAGTTTCAAGTGTTCCAATGACGATTTATGGCTTTCTCCAACAGCTGAAGTCCCACTAACTGCTTTTCATAGAAACGAGCTTATTGATCCCAAGTTGTTACCTATTAAGTATGTTGCATATAGTCCATGTTTTAGGAGAGAAGCTGGAAGTTATGGAAGGGATACTAAAGGTTTAATAAGACTACATCAATTTAATAAGGTTGAACTCTATTGGTTTTGTGATCCAGGTAAATCTTTAGAAGCTCATAAAAAGATTACTTCTGATGCAGAAAGCATTTTAAAAAAGCTCAACTTACCATACAGATTAGTAGATATTTGTACTGGAGACTTAGGTTTTTCTTCTAGTAGAACTTTTGATCTTGAAGTTTGGCTTCCCAGTAGTAAATGTTATAGAGAAATTTCAAGTTGCAGTAATTGTCTTGATTTTCAAGCACGTAGATCATCAATAAGATCAAAAATTGATAAAAAAAATACATATATACATACCTTAAATGGCAGTGGTCTTGCTATTGGAAGGACAATGGCAGCTATTCTTGAGAATGGCCAACAATCAGATGGTAGCGTTAAGATTCCAGATGCTCTGGTTCCATATTTTGGATCAAATTTTTTAAAAACTGCTTAATATAAAAAAATGAATGTTTTAACCTCAATAACTGTACTTGGATTCCTCATATTTTTTCATGAGATGGGGCATTTTCTTGCGGCCATTTTACAAGGTATTTATGTTGATGGATTTTCAATTGGCTTTGGGCCTTCAATTATTCAAAAAAAATTTAGAGATATAACTTATTCATTCAGAGCCTTTCCTCTTGGAGGATTTGTATCATTCCCCGATGAAGAACTAAATAATATTGACCCTAAAGATCCAAATCTTTTAAAAAATAGGCCAATAATTCAAAGAGTTATCGTAATTTCTGCTGGAGTATTTGCCAACTTGATACTTGCTTACTCAATCTTGATTATAAATGTAACTACTGTTGGTATTCCATTTGATCCAGAACCAGGCATTTTAGTTTTGGCTACTCAACCTGAGAAGTCTGCCTCTCTTGCTGGTTTAGAACCAGGGGATAAAATTTTAGAAATCGAGGCTAATACTTTAGGAGTTGGAGATCAAGCTGTTTCCACTTTAGTAAAAAAAATTCAAAATTCATCAGACGAACCAATTTCAATAAAAATTGAAAGGGATGGGAGCTTCAAAGATTTAACTTTGGTACCAAAAAATATTGATGGAAAAGGAACAATAGGTGCTCAATTGCAACCAAATATAAGAAAAGAAACTAAAAAGACAAAAAACGTTTTCGAACTTTTTAAATACACTAATAATGAATTTTCATCACTTTTGGTAAAAACAATTCAAGGCTATAAAGGATTAATAACAAATTTCTCCTCAACAGCTCAACAATTAAGTGGACCGGTAAAAATCGTTGAAATAGGCGCACAATTATCTCAACAAGGTGGAACGGGCATATTATTATTTGCGGCTTTAATTTCTATTAATTTAGCAGTACTTAATTCATTACCCTTACCATTGTTAGATGGAGGTCAACTTGTTTTCACTATAATTGAAGGTTTTAGGGGAAAACCCGTTCCAGTCAAGGTACAAATGGTTGTTACTCAGTCCAGTTTTTTTCTTTTAGTTGGACTAAGCGTCCTGCTTATTATAAGAGATACTAGTCAACTATTAATCGTACAAAGATTATTAAACCAATAAATAAATTCTAAAAACTGTTATCCAAGCTGTTAAGATATTAAGTAGTTTCAAATATTCTGACTAAATGGCGAAAAAGTCCATGATTGCGAGAGAAGTTAAACGCAAAAAACTTGTGAAGAAATATGCTGCAAAAAGGAAAGCATTACTAGATGAATTTAATGCTGCAAAAGATCCAATGGAAAGGTTAGAAATTCATAGAAAGATTCAAGGTCTGCCAAGGAACTCTGCACCAAACAGAGTAAGAAATAGGTGTTGGGCGACTGGTAAACCTAGAGGAGTATATAGAGATTTTGGTCTCTGCAGGAATCAGTTAAGACAAAGAGCTCATAACGGTGAACTTCCCGGAGTAGTTAAATCAAGTTGGTAGTATAAGTTTTTAACTTAAGTACTATATTTCTCAAGAAAAAAAAATAATACTCTTAGAAATTAAATTCATTTTTAGGACATTTTTAAAATTTTTAAAGCTTATCTAAATAATTTACTCAATATGTCCCTGTTAAATGTAAGAATAAACTATGTATAGATTTATAATTTAAAAAGTGGAAGGACAAAATAAGTCGATCACGTTTGACGGACGAGAGATACGACTAACTACAGGACTATATGCTCCTCAAGCAAGTGGATCAGTAATGATTGAGTGTGGTGATACCTCACTATTAGTTACAGCGACAAAAACTGCCAAAAAAGAACCATCAGACTTTCTACCTCTGATATGCGACTATGAAGAAAAACTTTATGCTGCAGGTAGAATTCCTGGTGGTTTCATGAGGAGAGAAGGTCGCCCTCCAGAAAGAGCGACTTTAATTGCAAGATTAATTGATAGGCCAATGAGGCCACTTTTCCCCTCATGGATGAGAGATGAGATTCAAATAGTAGCATCATGCCTTTCTCTAGATGAAAGAGTCCCAGCAGATGTTTTGGCTGTTACTGGGGCTTCAATAGCAACTTTGCTTGGTGAGATTCCATTTTATGGGCCAATGGCTGCGGTAAGAGTTGGGCTTATAGGGGATGATTTCATCTTAAATCCAAGCTATAGAGAAATAGAGAGAGGAGATTTAGACATTGTTGTTGCAGGATCACCCGACGGTATCGTAATGATTGAAGCAGGTGCAAATCAATTATCCGAGCAAGATACAATCGAAGCTATAGATTTTGGTTATGAAGCCGTTACTGAACTTATTAAATCTCAAGAAGATTTACTAAAAGATTTAGGAATCAAGCAAATCAAACCATCGGATCCTGAAGAGGATAAAACATTACCTTCTTATTTGGAAAAAAATTGCAGTAAAGCTATTGATTTGGTTCTTAAGAAATTTGATCAATCAAAAGATGAGAGGGATCTGGAACTTGAAAAAATTAAAACTGAAACACAAAGTAAAATTGATTCTCTTAAAGATGATAATCAAGTAAAAGTTCTTACCTCAGAAAATGAAAAATTAATTCATTCTGACTTTAAAAAACTAACAAAAAAATTAATGAGGTCCCAAATCATTAATGATGGTAAAAGAGTTGATGGGAGAGAACTTGACGAAGTTAGAAAGATAACAGCCTCTGCAGGCATTCTTCCAAAAAGAGTTCACGGTTCTGCATTATTTCAAAGAGGCTTAACCCAAGTATTATCTACAACTACTCTTGGGACACCCAGTGATGCCCAGGAAATGGATGACCTGAATCCAAGCACAGAGAAAACTTATTTACATCACTACAATTTTCCACCATATTCTGTTGGAGAAACAAGACCAATGAGAACTCCTGGCAGAAGAGAAATTGGTCACGGAGCTTTAGCTGAAAGGGCCATAATACCTGTTCTTCCAGGGAAGGAAACATTTCCTTATGTTTTAAGGGTAGTAAGTGAAGTTTTAAGTTCTAACGGATCAACTTCAATGGGTTCTGTGTGTGGAAGCACGCTTTCATTATTAGATGCAGGGGTTCCTTTAAAAGCGCTTGTAAGTGGCACTGCCATGGGTTTAATAAAAGAGGGTAAAGAAGTAAGAATCCTTACAGATATTCAGGGCATTGAAGACTTTCTTGGAGATATGGACTTTAAAGTTGCAGGTACTGATAAGGGCATAACTGCTTTACAAATGGACATGAAAATTACAGGTTTACCAGTTTCTATTATTTCTGATGCGATCAAAAAAGCTCGTCCTGCAAGATTACATATCTTAGAAAAGATGCAAGAGGCAATAGATAAACCTCAAGAATCACTTTCTCCTCATGCTCCTCGACTCTTAAGCTTTAGAATTGATCCTGAACTGATAGGGACAGTTATTGGTCCTGGTGGAAGAACTATTAAAGGGATCACTGAAAGAACAAATACAAAAATAGATATAGAAGATGGAGGAATTGTAACTATTGCTTCTCATGACGGAGCTGCTGCAGAAGAAGCTCAAAAGATAATAGAGGGATTAACACGAAAAGTTCACGAGGGTGAGATTTTCTCTGGCGTCGTAACAAGAATAATCCCTATAGGTGCGTTCGTAGAAATATTACCGGGTAAAGAAGGGATGGTTCATATTTCTCAATTATCTGAAGCAAGAGTTGAGAGGGTTGAAGATGTTGTAAGACAAGGAGATGAAGTTACAGTTAGGGTCCGTGAAATTGACAGCAGAGGTAGAATCAATCTTACTTTGAGGGGAGTTTCGCAAAATAATGGGGGCATGTCTTATCCTGAGCCAACACCTACACCAGTAGCCCCTTTAAGCTAATAGTTTAAGGATAAATAGAATATTTCTGAATGATTTCGTTTAATTGCAGACAAATTTTTTTATGATTCTTTTTATTATTAGAAGCAATAATTACGCCTGGATGTTCTAAATTATTACTCCCATAAACTAAATCTTTATTATCTATATTTGTTATTGAACCTCCAGCCGCTCTTAAAATAGCTTCTGGAGCTGCAAAATCCCAGTCTTTTGGAGAACTTCCACCAGTTAAACTTAATGCTATATAGATATCACTTTCTCCTCTAAGTATTGAAGCAACTTTACAACCGATACTGCCCATTACAATAATTTTCTTGAAATTAATCTTTTCAATAAAATATCTTAATTTTTCATTTCTGTGATTCTTACTTGTCACTAATGTCATCTCTTGAAGAATTTTTCTCGCAGACATATTTTTTTCTCGAATATTACCATTCCTTGTCTCACACCAAAGTTTATTTCCGTAGGAAATCCATAATTCGTTCTTTTCTGGAATAAGAACAATCCCAATAAATGGTTTTTGCTTATAGTTTAAAGCCAAATGCATTGCATAATTTCCATTTCCTTGTATAAAATCTTTAGTTCCATCTAGAGGATCAAGAACCCAAAGCCAATCTTCATTTTTATAACAATCATTAGATTTAATTTTGAAGTTTTCTTCGCTTAAGATTTCCCAATTAATATCCTGATATTTCTCATTGATGCGCTTAATTATTAATTCATTAACTTCCAAATCTGCCAAAGTAACAGGGTCATTATTATTTTTATTTTTGAGGATATCAATTTTTTGTTCAGAATTTTTTATATTATCAGAATAGAATAATAAAATGTCAGCAGCTTCCCAGCTTAAATTTCTCAGATCATTTATAAGAGTATTAACGTCTACTCCAATTGGCAATTTAATCACTTAATGACCATTAATTCTTCATTATCTCATAGAAAAGATGAACCTGAAAACGGAATTTTATATTTGGTTGGGACACCTATTGGGAATCTAAATGATATTTCCCCAAGAGCGATAAATATTCTCGAGAATGTGTCTTTAATAGCTTGCGAAGATACCAGACAAACCAAAAAAATAATGAATAAATTTAAAATTTCTAATACTTTAATAAGTTTTAATAAAGAGAATTCTTTAAACAAAATTCCAAAGTTAATTGATGACTTAAAAGCTGGTAAATCAATCGCACTTGTAAGTGATGCTGGCATGCCAGGGATTTGCGATCCGGGAGAAAATA
>CACJAC010000017.1 GCA_902591275.1 uncultured Prochlorococcus sp.
AAACGATGTCTAAAGCTGTAAGGAGTTAAGATTTCTCGCTCTTGCTTTGCTTCTGCTTTTAAAATCTGCCAAATCTTTTGTCTTCTGAGATAGGTTCCAATCGCTCCTCCTGCTTGACCTGCCTTTCCTAAGGGTGGCAATGATTCTCCTGCTGCAATTCTAGATTTTAAAGTGTAATTCCATTCCACTGGCCTATTATCTGTATCTATAACACCGATCGGCATTAGTTCTCTCGGCTCTGTTGTCTCTCCTTTTCTTCCGCCCTTAGATTTTCTGTAATCAGTCCAAATTTCTTCGCCGTTTTTTTTTGTGTAAACTTCTCTTAAATCTTCTGGCCGTAAACCATATACTGCCATTAGCTGAATTCCAAATTTCCAGCGTTTACTAATTTAATTATCTGGCAATCCGTCTACTAATCTTATTATTTGAGAATCTGTTAAGGGGTAGCCAATTCGTTTAGTTGTCGTAACGATCTCATCATCACTCAAAGCTGGCGGCAGGCATAAAGAAGGAAAATCTAGACGGTTAACACAATAGTTCAAGAATCCGTAAATAGCTAAACGCATATGCCGACGTTGTGAAGTTCCTTTAGGCCATTTCTTTAGCGCTTCATCACATAGTTGCGGACCATTTATCAGTTTGTTTTTGCTACTTAAAGATTCTAGGACTCGATCTAAAACAGGGTTATATTTACTTTTCCAGGTTGAATCTTTAAATCTTGTTTTATAAGAACGAAATTCTCTTAGTGCTTCCTTCCAATCAAGATTGACTTTGCTGCTGGAAGAAGTAGCAATTAGGAATGCATTCTTAATATCAATATTATGATGATGTTCTAAATAGATATTTGCTGCAACTTCAATTCTTTTATAAGCATCAATCCAGTCCTCTTCTGACCATGTATAAGGAAGATTAATTGACTGTATCGAACCTTTTTCCCAACTTGTATTCGTATCCGACCACGATCATTAATTACAGACCAACCTGCAGGACAAGTTTGCTTGATCGCTTTTCTAAACGCCTTGACCCAATCTGGCGTTGGCAGACTTTTTGACATTAGATGACTAAGTGCTTTACCAACTTATCAGAATTTCCACGGAAGTCCGTGGAAATATATGTCTTATAATTCTCTTACTTACGGTATCATTCAGTCTTATGCATTGTAATTATTGAGTTATACAGTATAGTTTCAGTGAGCCACGTGAGATGACATAGTGCTTTGGGAGCACTAGGTCGCAGGTTCGAATCCTGTCGCCCCTTTTTTTTATGCAAGTAGTAAGCGTTTCACAAAAAAACAACTAATGATAATAGATTTTATTTAAGATATAAAAACAAAAATTTCGGGAGTATTAAATGTCTATCATTACCGACAATACAGTGTTAGTTCATATTTACAGCGGTTTAGAATCCAAAAATAAAGTAACTTTAGGTTTATTGGTTGCCCTTACTGCAGAAAAAAACGATCATAAAGTAACTCTTTTTCTAGCAGGAGACGGAGTACAAATATTAAATTGCAAAAAAGCTGGTGAAATAGTTGGTCAAGGTACTGGAGATTTATACGAACATCTTCAAAATTTGAAGAAATCAAAAATTACCATATATGTTTCAGGTATGTCTGCTAAATCTAGGGGTTACGATGAGAAGCTTCTAGATGGATATTCAGCAGAGTTTGTGATGCCGGATGTTCTAGTTGAAGAATCAATTAAAGCGGATAGCATACTTTGCTATTAAATAAAGGAGCTAACTGCTCCCTAATTTAGATCGACCGTCAATCGTATTTAATATAGCGGTGTAAGTAGTAAGCGTTTCATTTATTAATTACAACAATCGTCCTTTGTTAATGAAGCAGTCCAAGAGGATTCCTCCATTGAGGATAAGTCAACTCTATGAGTTGCCATCCAGTCACCATTTGCTTCTACAAACTTTTGAACATTACCTACTGGAGCTTGATGAATAACAATTATTTTTTGAGGATCTTCCTTACTTACTCCTCTGAAAAGCGGCTTAATATCAAATTCTGAATGCCTTTTATCTGCTTCTGCACTATCAAATATTGCAGCCCATTCATCGAAAGTGCTTTCAATTTTAAAAGTAAACACGGAAGTAACTGAACAAGACATAAAAAAGGAGCTAATTGCTTATTATTTTATATCTAATTTTTAAAAAAGCTTTTTTATTTACTACTTAATTAACCTTAAGCACTTGGTCGCAGGTTCGAATCCCCCACCCGAATGTCTTTTTCAGCGAAGGCAAAAACCACCTTCGGAAAAATTGAGAAAAATGAAAGAAACTATTTACAGTTAAATCTAGATTGATTTAATTTAAATCAAAAATTTCTAAAATTTTCCAAAGATTTGTATCTTCATCTACTTCAGCCAATGCAATCTTAGACATTCTGATTGGTTGATTTAATTTAGGTAAATTCGAGATCATTTCTTTTTTTGCTTTGATTTCATGATTTCCATACGACAAACTAATGTGTGGAGAATAATTATTACCAAGATCAAAATTATTTAATTCGTAAATATTTCTTCTTATTTCTTTAAGCTGTCGTGAGTTTTCAATTGAAATATAAAAAGATTTAAATATTTCCTGTTTAAAAGCGTATCCATGATTATTCAATATGATCACAGAATTATTTTCTGCAAAATCTTTTATTTTATTTAAAAAAATATTATCAATATTTAAATAAGGCCCTGCCAGAGTTATGTGTGTCTCAAAAAATGGGCTTTTTAATTTACTTTGAACTTTAGCTTTTATTTCATTCAAGAAAACAATCTCTTTAGATGGGAATAGTCCCCATATCCAATACCCCTTACTTATTCTCATTGCATTAATTTAGTGAATATTGAACCATATTTATTAAAAAGTTGAAAAAAATCTAATAGACCAAATTGGGAAAAACTTGGAAATAAACATAACAAAAATTAGAAATACTTACAATTTATTAGAAAATTCTTGAAATGATAACCGCAGTTTTAGCTAAAAACATATATATAAAGTCTTCTAACTTGGTAATTTGGTAGCACTAGGTCGCAGACTCAATCCTGTCGGCCCAACTCTAAAAAAAGCAACTCATACAAGGGAGTTTCCAGACTCGCTTTTTTATTGGATAATTATGACGGAAAGTGATTCCGTCAAAAATCCTTTTAATAACTAATCTAAATCAAATTTATGTTAAGTTTTAAAAGTAATTTATTACTTTCTAAAAAACAATCATATCAATATAAACTTTTGGAGATATTACTTAAAGAAGAAAATGCATTAACTATTACACAAATTGTAAATTCTTTAGGATGCAATCAAAAATATGCCTATGTAGTTGCGAATCAACTCTGTGATGAAAATGAATTATCTAAAAAAAACGTAGTTCTGGGAATGGGCCTGCCATATTAATTGTATTATCAAGCTAGTTTTTCCAAATGAAATACACCCGAACACAATAAAGCAAAATAATTTTTTACTTTACAAATAAATATTCTTTTTCTATTTTTTATCTTTGGAATTAAAATATATTTATGAGTGAAAATTTAGCTAAACTTAAGGAACTTTCTTCGAAGATAGGAAAAGATCCACTATTGGTACAAGGTGCTGGTGGAAATACCTCTCTTAAGGAAAATGGTCTGCTATGGGTTAAGGCTTCTGGGAAGAAGTTGAGAAATGCTTTAGAGGAAGATATCTTTGTAGCTTTTGACTTAGAAATAATGAAAAGGCAGATAATTGAAAACCCAAATAAAGAAAACCTTAAATTTGAAAATCTTTTTGGTTCCCACTTGAGACCATCAATAGAGACAGTCCTTCATGCACAAATACCCAGCCCTGTAGTTCTTCATACTCATTCAGTAGATGTTATTGCTTGCAGCTTAATTTCAAATGCTAAAGAGGAAATAGATAAGTCTCTTGGAGATATAAACTGGAAATGGATTCCATATAGGCGACCTGGTTGGCCCCTTGCTGAGGAGATAAGAAAAGCACTTGATAATGATCCTTTAAAAGTCCTTATCCTTGCTAACCATGGACTTGTAGTTGCTGCTGAGAATTCAGACCAAGCAGAAACATTACAAAAAGAAGTGGTAAGTCGCTTAAAGCAAATTCCTCGTAAATATATCCCGCCCGATATTCCTCAACTCTCAAAAATAATTAAACAAATACCTAAAGCTCGCTTGCCAAAGTATGAAGTTATTCATAGCCTAGCTACAGATGAATGGAATTTTAATCTTTCAAAAAGAAACTCTCCTTATCCTGACCATATTGTGTTTTGTGGTCAACATCCTTGGATTGTTGATGAAATAAATACTCATAAGAAAAATACTATTTATGGTATCGTTCCTGGGAAAGGTGTAATTTTGCTTAACCAAGCTTCCTTAGCTACTGAAGAGATGCTTAAAGCTCAAGCAGATATCTTTTTACGCCTCCCAGTTAATAATCCCGTTAATTTTCTGACTGACAAAGATTGTGATGAGCTTATCAATTGGGAGGCGGAAAAATATAGAAAAAATCTCAATCTTACTGATTCTTAAATATGAATTTTCAAGTCATCATTCCTATGTCTGGGAAAGGAGAACGCTTCCTTCGTGCAGGTTATAAAAAGCCTAAACCTCTTGTTGAAGTAAATGGGAAACCGATTATTGCGCACGTTCTTGATATGTTTCCAGGTGAAAAAAACGTAATTTTTATTTGTAATAAAGATCATCTTGAGAAAACAGATATGAAAGAAGTTTTAAATACATATTGCCCATCAGGAAAGATCGTCTCAATTAATCCACATAAATATGGACCGGTATATGCAGTGTCAAAGGTCTTTGAACTTATTGAAAACGAACTTCCCGTATTAGTTAATTATTGTGATTTTAGTTGTTATTGGAATTACCAACATTTTAAAGATTGGCTTGTAAAGGTCAATCCTGATGGGTGTGTTCCTGCTTATCGTGGTTTTCATCCACACTCCTTGTTAGGTAATAATTATGCATTTATGAGAGTAAAGGATGGTTGGATGCAAGAAATTCAGGAGAAGAAGCCGTTTACTTCAAACAAAATAGATGAATTTGCCTCTAGTGGCACCTATTACTTTTCTAAAGGGAATTACTTAAAGAGATTCTTTTCAGAGACAATTTCAAAAAACATAGATGTCAATGGAGAATTTTATTGCAGTGTTGTTTATAATTTAATGGTCAACGCAGGACTTTCTGTTAGCGTGTACGAACTTCAGCACTTCATGCAATGGGGTACTCCAGAAGATTTAGCTGAATTTAACATGTGGTCAAATGCCTTTAAAGCACTTTCATCTAAAAAATCTCCATCCAAAACTGTTTTCTCAGGAACTACTTTAATACCAATGGCTGGGAAAGGCAGCCGTTTTAAACAAGCTAATTATCAAATACCAAAGCCTCTACTTCAAGTATCAGGCGCGCCAATGGTAGTTCAGGCAGTAAAAAGTCTCCCAAAAACAGAAAATTATAATTTTGTTGCTTTAGAGGAATCATTTCTAATTAATGATCTTGATAAACTATTTGAGGAACAATTTACAAATAGTAAAGTAACTCGGTTAGAAAAAGTTTCTAATGGTCAAGCTTGCACTTGTCTATCAGCTCTTAATGAAATCCCTCCTAGTGATCCTTTAACCATAAGTGCTTGCGATCATGGGGTACTTTACGATGAGAATCAATTCTATAGTCTAATGAAAAATAAAGATATAGACGTTATCGTTTGGGTAACCAAAGGGCACCCTGGCGCAATAAGGCATCCTGAAATGTACGGATGGGTAAGAACGAAAGGAAGCGAAATAATAGATGTTTCAGTAAAAAAAGTTTTAGATAATCCAGCATCCGACTTAATGATTATTGGTACTTTTACTTTTAAAAGTTCAGAAATCTTCAAGAAATGCGCAAATAACCTAATTGATAGAGATGAACGAGTAAATGGTGAGTACTACGTTGATAGTTGCATTAAGGATGCCATCTCTCTTGGTTATCGTTGTCATTTTTTTATGGTAGACCATTATTTTTGTTGGGGAACTCCTAACGACCTTAAGAGCTTTGAATACTGGCAATCTTGCTTTCACAAGTGGAAAAGTCATTCATATTCTTGGGAGAATGATCCTTGGAAGATAGATTTAACTTCTTCTGTACTCCCTAAACATCTTGAAATTGTTAATTATGAATTACCCAAAACAAATTTAAATGAGTAATTCTCAAAATAAGAGGCAATTATTACGTTATTTAATCGTTGGTTTTAGCACGGTATTTGTAGACTTTATTTTGTATAGTGTCTTATTAAAATGGCTAGACATTTACTTAGCAAAAACTATTGCCTTTGCTTCTGGAAGTGCTTGGTCATATCAATTAAATAGGATATGGACCTTTAAAGCAGGACCAGCAAAGTTAAAACAATTTTTCAAGTATGGACTAATACACTTTTTTGGTCTAATCATTAATGTGACAATCAACTCTTTAATTTTAACAATTTTACCTTCAAACTTAGTTTGGAGGTTAAATATAGCATTTCTTTTTGCCACAGGTTCTTCTGCCGTAATAAATTTTTTATGTATAAAATTTTTAGTTTTCAATAAATCAAAACCTTAGAAGGAATATAAATACTGTTTACTATAATATTTAAAATTGTTAGATTTATTGAAAACTCTTTCTGTTATTTTACCTTGCTTTAATGAAGCTAAGAACATTCCCATTATCTTGGAAAGTTTTAAAAAAGTTCTTAATCGTGAGGATGTGGAGTTAATTTTTGTTGACAATGGATCAACAGATAATACTCAGAAAGTGTTTAACGAATTGTTACCACAATATTCTTTTGCAAAGTGTGCAAAAGTTGATGTTAATAAAGGTTATGGATTCGGAATACTTTCTGGCCTAAAAATTGCACAAGGAAAGTATTTAGGTTGGACACATTCTGATACTCAGACAGACTTAGGAGATATACTTCGAGGCCTCACTCTTATTGAAACATCATCAGATCCAACAAATACTTATATCAAGGGATTAAGAAGAGGACGTTTATGGGCAGACGAATTCTTCACAATTGGTATGTCAATCTTTGAAAGTTTAATCCTATGGACTCCAATGTGGGATATAAACGCTCAGCCAAACATTTTTCCTAGAAAGTTTTTTGAGAAATGGCAGAATGCACCTTTCGATTTTTCTTTTGATTTATATTACTATTATGTTGCGACTAAAAATCGCTATAAAATAAAACGTTTTGATGTTAAATTCAGTAAGAGATTGCACGGAAGATCTAGTTGGAATGTAAATTGGAAATCCAAGTTGAGATTTATTTTTAGAACAATTTCTTTCACTCTTAAATTAAAACATAAGTTAAAAACAGATGAAAAAATTTAGAATTTATTTATCTAACTATATTAATTTTTAAACCATATTAATAACATGTTAATTATTCACCATCGTCGTAATACAATTGAGCTATTAAAAGAAACTAATAATGAATTTGGCGTTGAATTAGACATTCGCAGTTATGGAAATAAATTAGTTGTTCATCATGATCCATTTATCGATAAAGTCAGTCTAGAGAGTTGGCTGCTTAACTATAACCATAAATTTTTGATCCTAAATATCAAAGAGGAAGGAATAGAAGAAAATGTACTTAATTTAATGTTTAGGCATCAAATAAATGATTTCTTTTTACTTGATCAGTCTTTCCCATCTTTAATTAAGACATCTCGTTCCGGAGAATCAAGAAGTGCCGTAAGGGTTTCCGAATATGAATCTATAGAGACTGCCTTAAGCCTTGCGGGTTTGGTTAAATGGATTTGGGTAGATATTTTTAGTTGCTTTCCACTAGATAGCTATGATTACTTAAGGCTAAAAGATGCAGGCTTTAAGCTTTGTTTGGTCTCACCAGAATTACAAGGTCATCCGCCTTCTCATCTTAATTTAATTCAAACTCAAATTGAAGATTTACAAATAAAATTTGACGCTGTTTGCACTAAGTTTCCTAATAAATGGTTAGTGTAATAATTTCATTAAATCAATGATTAATAAAATATTGACAAAATGAATACCTGGAATCAATTAATTTCTATTTTCACAACAAGAATAGAAGAAAAAAGATTGATGTATGAGCTCCACAATTCATGGTTATTTAGATTCGGAATTATTACTCGATTATTATTTATTATCTTATGCATCCCATTGCTTCAGAAGATCTGGTTTATTCAGTTTATAACAACTAGTTTGCAACCTATTTCCTTTAATCCTTGGACTGCTCATTTAGTGTCTGGAGGTGAGGGGATGGCATTCCCCTATGGATATACAATGTATCTTGCTTACCTCCCTCTTACCGCATTAGGTTTGGGAATTGATCAGTTACTGGATATTTCATATTTTTCAAAAATTGGATTTGGTCTTACATCTTTGTTTTTTGATTATGGAATACTCATATCTATTGCTCTTCTCGCAAGAAAATATTCAACAAAACTTCTACTAGTTGCCTATTGGTGCTCACCAATTGTTTTGTATATCTTTTATTGGCACGGACAGTTAGATGCTTTACCAATATGCCTTTTAGTTTGGGGAATAGTTCAACTTCAAAGAGAACGATCACGAATCGCTGGTCTTTTATTTGGAATGGCTATATCAGCCAAGTTAAGTATGCTTGCAGCTATACCTTTTATCATCATTTACCTATATCGAAATCGTAGGCTTCGTAAACAATTACGCTTTTTACTCAGTACAACTCTAATAACTGTAAGCATCAGCGTACTGCCATTCTTGAAATCATCCTCTTTTGTTTCAATGGTTCTACAGACGCCTGAAACAGAACGTATTTTCAATGTCTTTATGCCTTATGGAGGGGATCTGAAATTATTTTTGTTGCCATTGGCCTATATTCTCACTCTTTATTTAGTGTGGCGTTTAGAGAGAATTACACTTGATTTATTTTTAATGACTGTTGGATTAGGTTTTTTTGCTTTTTTACTCCTACTGCCTCCTGCTCCAGGTTGGTTCCTATGGGTTATACCATTTTTAGTACTTTATCAACTCAGATATCAAGATGAATATTTAATTACTACTCTTCCTTTCTTTTCTCTTTACATTATCTATAATTTAATGTATTCAACGGGTGCAGATATACATTTAATTGATCAAACAACTAGTGAACCTTTTGCTAACTATATTGGCCTCAATAACATAAAACTTAAATCAGTCTTATTCACTGGATTACAGGCGACAGGACTACTAATCTGCGTAAGAATGTATTTATTTGGAATATCACGCAATAACTATTATCGTGGATTTAAGCGAAAACTAGGTATAGGCATAGCAGGAAATATAGCAAACGATGAAAATAAATCGATAGTATCGATAGAAAAAATATTTGGATCTGATGCAATTTCTTTTTTAAATTTAGCTGACTACGATAAATGGGATAAGCATCACCCGATGAGATCCTCAAAGAATCTATTAAATCCAAATTCCTATAATCTAAGTCGTTTATCGGGAGATGTCTTTACTCTCGCAGAGGGCAAACCAATATGGCAAACTAAATTTAGTGAGAAGAAGAATAAACATTTACGAAAAATCAATAGTAATGACCTAATACTTGTTACTGGTTTGCATAGTCTCTATATAAAACGTCTTAGAGACAGGATGGATTTGAAGATTTTTGTAGAAGTTGATGAAACACTTAAAAATTATTTTAATCCTAAATTAGATAATTCAACTTATCAGTTAATTGACTGGACCTCTGATAAAGAACGAACCCAGTACGATAAATTTGTAAGTACTCAAATCAAATTTGCAGATCTTATTTTTCGACTGTCGCCAATAAATTCTCTCTCATTAAAAGATGGGATCAAAAATAAAAGATTGCCAAAATTAAAATTAGAGGTTGAGATGGTAAATGGTTTTTTTCATGAAGAACTAGTTCATAGTCTTATTGGTTTATGTGGGATGCATGTTGATGTGCAACAATCTTCTCTCTTAGAGAATGTCTTCTTGAGTATTGAAGGAGATATTACAAGTGAGGATATTGAACAGATTGCCAATCTCTTAATTCCAAATCTAGAGGACCTTGCGATTGGTCATCCAGAATGGGAGACTGGATATAAAGGATTAATGCAGCTAATTACTATGGTTCATATATCAGATCTTTTGCATCGAGGTAGAGTCGATAACTATGCTTAAGCAACTGAATTCTTCAATTACCTTAAGAAGACCAGATGCTATCGTTTTTGATACAGACAATACCCTATATGAATATGAACCTGCAAATGCTAAAGCTGAAAAGGCTGTTGAAGTTAAGGCCCAAAACCTTCTAGGTATAGATCCAGATCTTTATCATGCTACTTATCAGAAATCAAAAAAAGAGATAAAGTCTCAATTAGGAGCAACAGCCAGTAGTCATAGTAGACTTTTATATTTTCAGCGCCTTTTAGAGCTTTTGGGATTTAAAGCTCAACTCATGACTGCTCTTGATCTAGAACAAACTTTTTGGCGTACTTTTCTTGCAAACGCACCTTTACTTACTGGAGTGAGAGAATTACTAGATGATCTCAGATTTCACAATATTCCTATTGCAATAGTCACAGATCTAACTTCACATATTCAAATGCGTAAGTTAACTTATTTTCATCTTGAGGAAACCTTTGATGCATTTGTTACTTCTGAGGAGGTAGGTGCTGATAAACCTGATCAGAGAAATTTTGAATTAGTTCTAAAGAAACTTGGATTGAATAAAACCCACAATGTCTGGATGGTAGGAGATAATCCCGCTACGGATATAGTTGGTGGTAAGAGTATAAATGCAGTAACTTTTCAAAGGTTACAAATGGAATTTGAACAAGGTGATGGGAATTGCAAACCGGATTTCATATTTAATCATTTCAAGGATTTGCATGAATGTGTACTTAATTTATTTGAATCATCTGAAACCTAAGACCTCAATCTAAATAAATATAAATTCTCTTATTCAATAAAAGGCATTTAGGTAAGTTATTTAAAAACAAACGCCTCACAAATAAACTTTATTCATATGATTTTTAATTAAATCATCATTGATATAAACCAAAAAGTAATAATAGTTAGATTTCTTGTTTTATGAATAATTGAGCTTACAGACTTTTATCTTTCCAAAAGTTTTTTCATCAATGCATGGCAATAAAGGATCAATATTTTCACTAGATATAATATGAGTAACATTACTTGTATTCATTTCATCTAAAAGACTATTAAGAGATAATTTCAATTCAGGATTCGATTTTAGAAATATTGACTCAATTACCCTCTGTCTCTTTTCTAGAGTGGAGTTTGTCACTTTTGATAAATAGTCTATAAAATAAGTATCGATCTCAGAAAAGGCGGCAATTCTCGTCGAAAGATAAGGTTTGGCAAGAATTTTAGTACCTTTAAAGGCATCACTATCAAGCCATTTAAATAGTCTCATTTCATCATCAGAAACCGATAAGCTCGAATTTCTTAGTAGAATTTCCTGTGACTGTAATTTATTTGAATAGGCACTAATGTAATTAATATTGAAAAGAGTTACTAAGATTGCAATTAGTAAAAAAGCTCTAGCATATTTGTAATTTTTAGATCTTACAAAGCTTATAAAATTAAAGAAAGATGCAGATATTAAAATGGTGAAAAAAGGGAAGTTTAAATATGCTGTAAAGTTAGATTTCTGAGGAGATACTCCAGTTAAAACATTACTGTGAGATGCAAGCCATGCAGAAAAATAAGTTAAAAATATAAGAATAGTTGATTGTTTTTTTTGCGAACTATTAGAAGTTAAATAAGAAAGGATTGATATAAGAAAAGCAGGAATAACTAGAAGGAAATGAATCCAATCACTACTTTCTATAATAAATGATCTTGTTTCTAAGATTCCTGCCCGTTGCTTCCAATCAATAATAATTTGACCTAAATTATCCAGTTGAACATAATTTATTGCGAAAATTATGACTCCCGGTAATGCAGCAAATATGAAAAAGATCAAAGGAAACCTTAGTTTATTTTGAAGTAACATTATTTTTCCTTTTTTTTCAGATCTCAAAAATATTTCCTGAAAGATGATAAGTGCAGTAAAGAACGCAGCAAATACTGCGAAATAAATGTAGCTGATAAATAAACTTCCAAATAAAAATCCTGAAATTATTGCATATAAAAACTTAGAAGTCTTAATGGTCTTTAACAATGACCACATGAAAAGGAAAAGTATTGGGAATGAAAACAACGGATTCACTACCCTATGTAAGATAGATACTTGATCAAGAATATTTGCCCCATAAAAAAAATAGTAAATGATTCCATTAGAAACACACAATCCTATAAATGCAGTGAATTTACTTAACTCTTTATCAAAGAGCAATCTCAAAAACATATATAAGGTTATATAGGAAGCAACAGAAAATGTAATCAGAGACAATAGAAATCCAAGTGTATGTCCAAATATATAAATATGACCAGCATAAATAGAGTTAGGTAAAGGCCATGCATATAAAAAAGGGCCATCTGAAATAGAAGTATCATATATTCCTTTAATTTGTAAATGCTGCAGAATATTATTACTAGTTGCATGATGTCTTAGATAATCTAAATTCCAACCAATAGGGTTATAATTTTGAATTTTTACATAATTAAATAAATCAAAAAACAAAGTATTAATTAAAAGCAAAATAATATAAATTGAAATATTCATTGAATTTCTTTTTAGTTTGGATTCTCAATTATCCCTGATGAAACTTAGGGGCTCAAGGTTAACAAAGATTTATATTCTCAATATATAAAAATTAGAGGGATAAAATCTTTCATTGATAACAATTTTAAAATTACATAAAGATACTCAAATAAAAACATCAATCTTCTTTAAAGTTTGCTGCAAATAGATGTACTTAGAAATTCATATATTTATTTTTTTACTAGATAATTTTATACAGTAGAAATAGATAAAATAATTAAAAACAACTTCCAACCGAAAATGTAGAATTTTAAAAAACTCTACAAATTAGTATATATTTATTGTCATTTAATAATAATTTCCCCTAAAAAAGTTCCCTAAAACTTCTCTCAAATAGTTTTTCATTAGGCTTGTTTTAATAATTTAGTTAATATATTTATTAAATTTTAGTATTCCTCATAGCTAAACTTTTGCCCTCCTATGCTTGCTTCATACATAAGGCCTCCTTTTGAATATGTAAGAACTGCAACTCCATCACTGTAATCAGCAGATGCATTAGCTCCATCTGAGATTAATGCTGCACTAGCTGATGCCCCAAATTCAAAATTACCTTCAGTAAATCTCTCAAGGGATTTCTTATCTTTGAAAAAGATAATTTGGCTAAATGCTTGTCCACCCAATTGAAAGCCGATAGATAATTGAGTTAAGGTTGTTTTACCAATAACATTACCTTTTTCAAATACCTCGCCACTACCTCTGGCACCTCCAATCCCAATTCCTCCTTTTCCAATATTTGGGAAAACAGCGTAACCTCTAGCTTTTTTAAAGTAGGGTTTCAAAGAGGATATACTTTTAAATTTATTTAATGCCTTTATTGTCTTATCACTAGCTTTTTTATCTTTATTATTTTTATCTGATAACGGTTTCCAACCAGAAATTAATAATTCGTCTGAAATTTTATTTAATTGAGATTCATTAAAAGCAGATGATTGAATTGGAGTTAAACAATGCGGAAAAATTATAAGTGCAACCAAAAAAAACTTTCTAGTCATTTTCAAATACATAATTACTTGCTTAATAAGAAATAATATACCCTAGTCAAGGATTTTTACATTACATTTTGCTTTGGGAGCACTAGGTCACAGGTTCAAATCCTGTCGTCCCGATTCTCAAAAACAAATTCATAGGCAACATTCCCTAGCTGTTTTTTTTATTAAAAACGCTTAGAAAGATAAGACTGAGCGAGCTTTGAGCAAGTATTTGCCATAACTTGCAAAAGTTTTCATTTTAAAATAGTTCATTACGTTTAAAAGTCTTTTAAAAACATAGATTCTATTAAAAGAAATTCTTATTAAAATATTACTAATTATAAACAAGAATTATCAAAGTTTAGTCAATAGATGCATTAAAATTAAATTTAAGAATAGGTTAAAAATACGTTAAAATTAATTAAAAAAATATGATTAAATTTCCAAAAAAATTATTTTATTTTTCAATATTACCTTCTGTAATTTTATATCTGGCAATTTTATATATATCCAATTTTTATAACATCAAACTTATTCTCGTAGTTCGAGATCTTGCTCAAACCTGTGGATACCCAATTGGAGTTGGGATGATTTCAAATATTGGAATTTTGTTATGGGGAGCAGCTGCATCTATTTGTTTATTTACTTCATTCTTAGAGAGCATTAATAGAGAGTCATCTAAATTACTTTTACTTGGAGGTATATTCTCAAGCCTACTTTGTATTGATGATTTCTTTCTACTTCATGATCGTTATGTAGGGCCAGATTTTCTGTATTTAACATACCTAGCAATTTCTATTTTTTTGTTAATAAGATTTCAAAAAATATTAAAAAAAATTGGATTTTTTAACTTGTTAATTTCAATTTTATTTCTTGGCTTATCTGTTTTTTTTGATGGGGTAATACAAAACATATTTAATCAAAGTTATGAATTTACTCAATTAATCGAAGAAGGGTTTAAATTTATTGGAATTGCCTGTTGGTTGAACTTTTGGTGTAAAGTTTCATCTTATTCATTGAAATTTGGCAACTCCTAAAGTAAAAAATCTTCTTATCAAAAAATGCTTAAGGATTTTTTATTTTTCAAAAATAATACTTAAACACTAGTAAAACGAAATTGAGTATACAAATTTTTAACTCGTAAGACTAAATAAGTTTTTTGATCAACCTATTTTCTTTTGAGCCAGAATTTCTTATTTATGAATTACCTTGCTATGTCCTTCCACTCTTTAAAACTAATAAATTGCCATTTAATACCAACTAATAAGCTAAAGCATTACTTGTTTCTTGAAGTTCATATCACAAATTGCGTACTCGGTGTTTGGAAGCACTAGGACGCAGGTTCAAATCCTGTCGACCCTTTTTTTATGCTAATAGGAAGCGTTTCATCCTCTTCTATTTTTTAAATTTAAAAATAAGTTTGTGTAATTCGCAATAACTAATAACAGTAAAAGAAAAGTATTTATGGACATTAAAAATAGATGGATTTAATTCCCTCTAATATAGATCGACTGTCAATCATTTTTAATATTGTGGATCAAGTTGTAAACGTTTCAATTTTTATTGTTAACTAACCCATAAATACATAAAAGAGGATTCATTATTAAAACTATCCAAAAAGGAGGAGGAGGTCCTCCATCAACAATTGTCCCAGCATTAAAAGTATTAAATAGGGCTACTGCCAAAAAACAAAACATCAAAGCTAATTCACCTGTTAAAACTTTTCTTAAAGAAGCTTTATCTTTAATGGAACTACAAATAATCAATGATAAGCCAATTCCCAAATTACTAGCTGCTACAACATCAGCAGTACCTCTAACAAGAAGCAATGTTTCACTTGAAGCATCGCCTGCAATAGTTTCTACTGAAAAAATGAGTAAGGAAATAATTAACAATCCCAAAAGGATATGAAGCGCTCCAGTTGTTTTTAAAATATTTTTCAACTTCATAAAAAAAGGAGAAAATTAATCTTTATTCTAGATCTACTGTCAAATTCTCACCAATATTTATCTCTTAATCCCATAATGACAAATCTGAATCTCCTGATGATCTTTGCATCCAATGGATTTTCCAAATCCCATTAATCTTTTTGAAGATGGAGGTAACAGTTGGCAAATCATCATTAGGAATTCCTTTGTAAGAGAATTTTGCCCCAAGTGTAAAAACACACATCGCTACATCAGCAGAGAGAAATTCAAACTTATGAATTTTTGTAATTTCTGCTTTTTCCTGAACTACATCGCCCGAACTCATCATTTCTTCGAATCCCTTTGCACTTATTGGATTCCCACTAGGCCTAATGAGTAGAAAATCTGAGGTGGCATTATTTACAAAAAATGAGCCCATTTTCTGAGGTGTAGCTAGCTCATACAACATTGATTCAATTGTTTGTCTATCTGTCATAAAAAAAAGTTTATTACCATTTATTTTAGTTCGACTGTCAATCGTATTTAGTATAAAGGTGCAATCAGAAAGGGATTCATTATTATATTAGAGAGTTATTTTCGTAGACCCATCCACTTGGTAAAGATAATGGCCAACCAAAGAGATAGGTTGTCGTAATACCATTCAGGTTGGCACGACGCAGATTGTGTCCTATCAGGTTTGTATGAACTTAGTCACCACCTTCTTATATCACTTTTTTTGATTCTAAATCGCCGTAGAAAGATGCTATTGGTGTAAGCGATTAAATAATAAAATGCTTATTTAACCTATTTAGCCTTTTTATTTTTTAATATAAAAGATGAATTTCTAATAATAATGAGTAAATTTAAAGATAACTTTTCAAGCGAAAGCTTTTACCCAGATAGTAATTATTATCTTGATATGGATAATACTCCTAAAGAAGATCCAATTTTGGAAGATCAAAAATCTAATATGGGTGGCGATTTTGAATGGCCGAATACCTATTGGTTTATTGCTGAAAGAACAAATGGAAGGCTTGCAATGATAGGTTTCATGGCTGTCATTATTAACTACACCTTATTCGGATGGATAGCTTATCCAATCCTTTAAATGAGTAATTCTAATTTTGACAAAAATGGTGTAGATAATTCTGGAACACATTGGCTTCAATATGCTGCGTTTGTTTTAACTGCTTTTGCTATTTATTTTGGCTGGGCATTTTTCAATGATGCTAATTTCCACCATTTCACCATAAAAATATTCAAATTCTGGAATTGTAATGGATATAACCCATTAGGTTATTGCGTGATGCGTTGGAAAGTAGACTTTTATCCTTAAAACATTAATGGATAGGTCTTAATGGTTTGTTAATTCAAATAGATCAAGGATAAAAAGGTTTATAGAAAATACAAATAATAAAGATCAATTTTTTAAATATATGTTTATTAATTCTCGAAAGTTTAATTCTATATGGGACAAAGAACTCCTGTCATGACAATTAGAGAAGAATTAAAGAAAGGAGCAGCTAGAGAAGAATGGACAAAATTAATTGCTCAGGGTTGGAGAAGAACCGAGGGAGATTGCACAAAAAAATTGAGCTAGGACTGTTAATTTTTAGTAGGCGGTCAAATAATACTCAATTACTAAACAATGACGATTGAAGTAAGGGTTTCATACTATTTAAATTATTTTTACCAAAGTCGAAAAGTATAAATCTTGCATTTTTGCCACCCAACTTACCTTAACTTCAAAATTACTTTTTATTGGTTTTTGATTAGTCATATGTTTTTAAGGAGTTTTCGAGTAATCCGTTTAATTCCAAGAGTTCTTCTTTACTAAGTTCTCTATATTCTCCTGTTGGCACGTCTAACTTAATATTCATAATTCTTACACGCTTTAATGATCGCACTCTATATCCTAAGGCCTCACACATTCTTCTAATCTGGCGGTTAAGTCCCTGTGTGAGTATTATTTTAAAATTTCTTGGACCCAATTGTTTTACGAAACAACTTTTAGTTATTGTGTCTAATATTGCAACTCCATTACTCATGCTTTTAATAAAGTCGTTATTAATCGGACGATTAACTTTTACAATATATTCTTTTTCATGATTATTTCTTGCTCTGAGTATTTTATTCACGATATCTCCATCATTAGTTAAAAAAATCAATCCCTCACTGAGCTTATCTAATCTTCCGATGGGGAAAATTCTTTTAGGATATTTAATGAAATCTATGACATTATTGGGTTCTACTTTTCTATCTGTTGTGCAAACAATCCCTACAGGTTTATTAAAGGCTAAGTATATGTTTTTTTGTCTCTTTGATTTTGCTATTCTTTGACCTTTAATTTCTACTTGATCACTATCTTCTACTTTGGTTCCAATTTCTGGAATTTTGCCATTAATGGTTACCTTTCCTTCTAGGATTAATCTATCTGCTTCTCTTCTAGAACAATAACCGACTTCACTTAAATATTTATTTATTCTGGTAGCCATTTTGGATGTTCCATTTTTATCTGCACTAAATAAAATTATTTACTAACCTACTTATATTTTAAATCGGCTTTCAATTTTAGTTAGTATTTTCATTATTAAATTACAGATTATTTTCATCACGAATTCATACCACAAATATCTAACTTTCATTTTAATGCCAATTTTTTTCAATTTTTCTCCATCCCTTAGAAAGTAATCTTTCATAAATTTCTCTAGCTAAATCTATTTCAACAGAAACTGTATTTGTCATTACTGGCGGTTTGTTTCCTAATCCCCCTACTATTTTTCCAGTATCTATAAACATATATTCAAAAACCCCATCAATACTCTTATCGTTTTTCATAAATCTTTTAACTTCTGACCTATTTGAATTAATCAACCAATAAGATTTAGCCATTAATCTAACCTTGGAATTAGTAAGCGTTCCATTTAAAACAAACTCATTTGATCAGTTTCTTTTTTCTTTACATCCTCTACTAGCCAACCATCAGGGGACCAACCCATCATGATTGCAAATAATCCTCTTAATTCATCTGCATTTTTTACTTGCTCTGTCCATTGTTCCTCATATCCATTTGGAACGATCACAGGCATGCGGTGATGTAAAGGTTTAATTAAATCATTTGGTTCAGTTGTTAAAACGCAGCAACTCTCAAGTTCTGCTCCATCTGGTGAAGTCCACTTACTCCAAATTCCGCCCAACCAAAACGTCTCATAATTCGATTTTCGAACACGATATTTTTTTTCAAAAAAACCGCTCGCAGGTATTAGGCACCTTTTATGTTTCCAACTTCCACTGAATAATTTCTTTTCTTCTACGGTTTCTGATCTTGCATTAAATGGTCTTGGTCTCTCTTTATCAAATGGGTCTCTGGCCCAAGGAGAAATAAAGCCCCATGTCATAAAAGTAGTTTTAATTCTTCCTTCGTTTTTAATTACAAGAACAGGATCATTAGGTCTTATTAGACTTTGAGAATCATATTTAGAATCAAGTCCACTAGGATAGTCTTGTTTCAAAACCTTTGGCAACTTCTCAAATTTAGTTTTCAGCTCAAATCTTCCGCACATTGATTTTTAAAATATTTTCAAAACTCACTTAAAAAAACAGTCAATTTATCTTATTTTAGATCTACTTTCAGTTTTCTCAAATAAAAACAATTTTTTGATCGTAGAAAGTTTGTTATCCAAATAATTAAAAGAAAATATAGATATTAAAAAACCTCCTCAAATTTAATTTGAATGTTTCAAACTTGAGTTATGACAGATCCAATTCTTTATTTATCTATGTTACTTGGACTAGGAGGAGTTTATGTATTAATCTCTTCCTTCCATGATGATGACGATGGTGATGATGATGGAGAAAAAAATATTTATAATCTCGAACAAACTTATTTAGCAAGATAGTTGATTTGTTTATAAAATCACATTTTCTACAAAAAGTTTCTTGCAAAACAGACTACCACTGAAAATAGTTTTATAGGAGTAACGCGAATATTCTCTTTCTTTACAAAACTATTAATATTATATTTATTTTAAAATTAATTTGTTGGTCCTCTATCCGTATATGTTTGTGCCTTAAACCGTACATTTTTATTAGTCGATTGATAAGCATGCCTAGTTAGAACTTAGAGGTATCGGAGATAAATTAAATGCCTTCAACACCAATAAAATCTTGTAATAAATATTTGTTGAGTTACAAAGATTCAACAAATAAGACACATGAAGTTGGCTTCTACGCGCGCGATGCATATGATTGCCTAATGATTGCGAGAGAATTCAATACTTACGTACATGACAATCCAGGTTCTGTAATCAGAATTCAACAAAAATTTTGAGGAAATTAATTATGAATTTAAAAAGATCCCCATTCGCAATACAAGATAAAAATGAAAGAGATCTTGATAATGCAAAAGATTATCCAACAATTGCAGATTTAATGA
>CACJAC010000018.1 GCA_902591275.1 uncultured Prochlorococcus sp.
CTTATGCTTATTGCTGATCCACTCGTGAAATCAAATATAGAGTTTGCATTTACAAATAATATATTAATCGTTTTAATCCATTTCTAATTTATTTAAAGCTTAGCCTAAAAATTAATTAGTAAATGTTTGTAAATATATCTAATTTCGTTAAAAATAACAAAAAGTCTCTTTTTGAAAAGCGCATCAGATTTAGAGCTAATCAGTTCTAATTAGAATCTAGCTCTATTCTTAGCTCTATTTGTATATTTGAGACACTCTAGAAATAAAAAAGCAAGGGCTTGGATCCCTTGCTATTAAATGGTCGGGGCGACAGGATTCGAACCTGCGACCTAGTGCTCCCAAAGCACACGGACGCAACAAGTGAGACTCTGACATCTCAGCTATAATAGCATTGTATGACTGCATAAGACTGCACGAGACTGCACACTTTTGCCTAAGTGGTATTGCATTTCTACGGATTTGCATAGAAAATATTATCAGCACTAGGACGCATCTTGGCACAAGCAAACAGTTGGGAAAAAGAATTTAGAAGGGCGATAAAAGTCCATATTGGTCAAGGTTGGACGGTACAACCAGATCGAGGAAATATTAGAGTTTTATATGGAAACAAGAAAGAAGGGTTTAAGTCGATAAACCTTCCATATAAGTGGCAAGA
This sequence comes from uncultured Prochlorococcus sp., assembly GCA_902591275.1. GTDB lineage: Bacteria > Cyanobacteriota > Cyanobacteriia > PCC-6307 > Cyanobiaceae > Prochlorococcus_A. Next base: position 656 of record CACJAC010000018.1, read on the forward strand.
AGATCAATGGTTTGATGCTTTTAAGCTTATAGAGGTTGCTTCTGATTCATACAAAGAATATGAAGACAAAATTTCCTTAAAAACTGCTTTTTCTAATGCCGAGAAATCTAATACTAAATATGAATTGAATTGGATTGAAGCTTTAAATAATTACAGAAAATCTAACGAACACACTATTGCGGAAGCCACATGGAAGACAAAGCATCTTCCAGTTTTAGAAGCTGTTTTGTATTACATGAATAAACCAAAATACAAACCGCAAAATGGTAAAAAGTTATGGGATAAAGTCTCTAATGAATATGTGCATGGAAAGTTAGGTCAATTAAGAGGTTGGAAGAAGGGCACAACTATGAGAAGGCACATGAGATTGGCTTTCAATAGATTTCTAAATTGGTGCGTACAAAGAGAAGATTTCCCATCTTATTGGCTTCCTCCTGTATTTAATAAAGCCGAAGAAGAAGTCACAATTAAAAAACGAATTGGTTATCCATTAACAGATTCCCAAATTGGAAGATTAGTGGATTCTTTTGGTGATAGTCCAGAAGCCAAGAGATGGCAATTTGCAGTTATTCTTTGTGCAACTTATGGTTTGAGACCCGAAGAGCTCCGCTATCTAACTCTTAGAAACAACAAAGAAGAACTTTGGACTACTTATCAAAAAAGTAATTCCAGAATCAACGGAAGAAGACTTTTTCCTTTAGAAGTTTTAGATATAGACGGAAAACCTTTTGATTGGTGTCAAAACTTAGAGCAAAAATTTGCTTTAAGAAATCTTCCAGAAATTAAAAAGGGAGAAGGATCTCAAAGACTTGGTAAACAACTAAGAGATAGATCTCCAAAAAATACTTGGTTATCTATATGCAAAGAAGCAGAAGCCGAAGGCCAAGAATGTACCCCTTATTCTTTCCGCCATAGATATGCTTCGGTTGCTCATTCTCGAACTAATAACGAAGGAAAGTATCTATCACCAAAACAAATTGCAGATGCAATGGGGCATGATTTAGAAACACATTTAAAAAGTTATGCTCGATTTAGTTCTAAAGAATTAGAAAATGTTTTTGATTCATTTAGACAAAAATTAGAAACTAAAATAGAAGCATGAGCACATACTTAGAAGAAAGACTGCAATGGTATGACGATAATTATCGGGCGGGTAATGCTCTAATTTCTGATGCCCAATTTGACCAACTAGAGAAAAATCTTTTAAGGGTAGACCCTAATTGTGACTACTTCACCAATAAAAAAGCTCTTCCACTTCCTTCACTTCCTAAAGATCAAATACAAGAATTTATAGAAGGATTACTTCCTGATACTCGACTAATTATCGAACCAAAAATTGATGGTTGTGCGATTGCTCTTCAATATAGAGATGGCATTTTAGAAAAAGCTATTTCTAGAAAAGGCGGTGATGTTACTAATAAAATTAAATCTATTCCTGATGTACCATCTACAGTAAAAGTTCAAGGTTTATTTCAAGTTAGAGGAGAACTTTTCAACCCTTCAGAATATGCAAGACCAAGTTATTCTCAAAGACAGGCGGGCGGTTATCTTAGGGCTGCTGAGTCTAAAAGCGATCATCTTAGCTTTTGTAGTTTTCAGATAATTAATGGCAGATTAAATCAGCATGATTCTCTTAAATATTTAAAAAAATTAGGCTTCACAATTCCAGAATATAAGAGTCTAAATTTTACTTCTCAAGTTGAGATATATAGAAAGCAATGGTCAGATAAAAAGCTGTTTAATGACTATCCAACAGATGGAATCGTAGTAAAAATAAATTCTAGAAAATTACAGTTAATTAGAGAAAAATCTTATGGTTGCTATGCTTACTGGCAGATGGCGGTTAAGTATTAGTTAGCAATTGACAGTCGATCTAAAATAAGTGACAGTTAGCTCCTTTTTTTATGTTGCTATAAATGTATAAGTACTATTCACATTAATGAAAAAAATCTTAGGCTTTGCTGGTGCTATCGCTTTATCAATTATCCCTACTCCTAGTTTTAGCCATGGTAATGCAAAATATAGTGCATGTGCGTTTTCCAGAGTAGTCAGTGGTATATATGGAGGAAAAGCAGAAAATGCCATATTTTATTGTTGGGATCCAAATGATCCACCTTTAGCAGGTGTACCTCAACCATCATTTCCAAACTTCGAGCCAGCACCATTTCCAAACTTCGAGCCAGCACCATTTCCAGACTTCGAGCCAGCACCACCACCACCATTTCCAGACTTCGAGCCAGCACCACCACCACCACCTTGTAGACAATTCCCTGGCGCACCACCTTGTTAGGGCAGATGATAAATTCTACAGACAATAATCTTAATAATTGACAGTCGATCTAAAATAAGGGGCAATTAGCTCCTTTTTTTATGTTGCTATAAATGTATAAGTACTATTCACATTAATGAAAAAAGCATTAGCGATTGCAGGAATACTTGCTCTATCAATTATCCCTACTCCTAGTTTTAGTGGGGAGGTAGAACAACAAGAAATGATGTCAGTAACAGAACAACTCTTACCTCAGATAGGAGAGAAATATTATTACTTAAATAAAAAAGAAAAAAAAACTTATAAGAAAAATCTACTTAAATACTTAAAGAAAGTGGAGAAGTTAGAACCGACTGGTGTAGGTGAGGGCTTTGATGAAGACTATATAAGTAGAGAAGATGAACTGGATAATTTTTATATAGATGGCATTTTTGACGACTATATACTGGAGTAAGACTGGTGTAGGTGAGGCCTTAGTACTGCTAGCGACCAGCGATTATTAGCTATAGCTTAATTCATTGCCTATATTCTGTACCTGGCACCTGAACATGTTTATTTTTTCTTTTCTGCTATAAATGAAACGCTTACTACTTGCACCTAGCTACCCCTTGAGCACCTATTCGTACTTGTAGTTACTTGCTAGCTACCCTCCTAGCTACCTTTTCTCATGTGAGAATGTAAATAATAAAAAAGAGAGTCTGGGAAACTCTCTAGTATGACTTGGTTTTTAAGAGTCGGGGCGACAGGATTCGAACCTGCGACCTAGTGCTCCCAAAGCACCCGCGCTACCAAGCTGCGCCACGCCCCGCTCATAAGATCTTAGTTCATAATAGGTATTTATAAAAGAACTAATTACATAACTTTTTTTAAAATTAGAGTAAAATTAAAAAAATTACCTTGGCCGAGACATCAAGGTTTGATGCTGTTTCATAGCTTATATTAAACTTACATTAAACTCATTTAAACTTATATCTTAAATGCATAAAGAGATCAAAACACCTTGGGGAGTAATTTCTCCTCAAGTAAGCCTATTCCCAATTCTTTACTTATTATTTATTTATGGATTTGTTTATATTCTTCCATATGGTAGAGATTTAATTGGTATGAGTTGGTTTGACTGGCTAAGAAAAGAAGATGGCCCTTTGGAATGGATTCAGTTTATTGAATATGCAATATCTTCTATTCTGGCATTATTGATCTTTGTAAGAACAAAAAGAAAAAAAAATATTAATACAATTATTTGGCTTTTGATAGCTTTTTTGTCATTTGCTGTAGCAGGTGAAGAAATAAGTTGGGGAGAGCGAATAACTGGGATTGGAATTAACTCTATTTCAGAAATAAATGTCCAAGGGGAAACTAATTTTCATAACTTACCCTTTTTTCATAATTATTTATTGGATCCAATTTTTGAAATAAGCTGTATATTCCTTGGATGGTTTGGATGGAGAAAATTTAAAAATATCAAAGCTTTCCCAAGTAAAGATTTATCTTTATACTTTTTATTCGTGGCACTTTTTTATTTTTACTTTGATTTGTCTTGGGCTTCAACTACTCAACAAATTAGAAATGATCAAGAGATTTTTGAATTTTTGTTATCAACAGGAATTTTTCTACATTGCTTTAAGAATTTTAAAAAGTTAGATTTTAATGGTTAGTAATTTAAGAAAAGTACATTTTTTCGATTCCAAATGAAGAAAAATAGCAATAGTTCTAGTACCTGCGCTGTTGTCACAATAAAACTAGATGAACACTTTTGGTCTTTTAAGAAAAAGTAATATCAAGTATTCTCAATGGTTCTTAACTCAATCGAAAAGTGCTCCCAAAGTACCAGTTAGATTGAAGCTATAACTGAGACTTATTTTACTATCGTTACTTTTATAGAAATAAGTATGGTCTAATTTGGACTAATTGAAATTTATTTGCGTGAGTTTTGCGTAGGATTCAATTTGACAGTCGATCTAAAATTGGAAGGATAAAAAACTCTTTATTATGGAAAAGTTATTTATCATTTGTACCTTTGATTGCCCTTTCAAATATTATGAGGAGATTGTTGAGCATTGGGTAAAAGATCAAGGAGAGGGAATTGTACTTGATTATGATTTAGTAAAAATTAATGATCACAAGTCTCATTCCTTTTATACAGTTTCAAGTTTGAAAGACTTTGCAAAGATGTTAGATACTGAATGGGCTAGAGAATGGGATAAAGCTAATAACTGTAAAGATATAGTTTATAAAATTGAGCTGGTTGAATGACTAATAAATGGAATGACAAATCTTGGCAAAGAGATTTCTTGAACATGAAGTCACATTCTCCTGCAGATGCAAAGCTACTAATGGGAGGTGTAAAAGGATTGAAAGATGCTTGGCGTTTAGGTGTTCTACACGTTGAATACGAAAGACTGAAGAAAAAACAAATGCAACAAGATCAAGATTCTTAGCGTTCGCAGAAGATCCTGATGGATATAAGATAGAGCTAATAGAACGAAACTAATGAAGGAATTAGAGGAAAATACTGTTGAACAAATAAGAACTCTTCTTAATTATTTATAGCAAACGGATCTATTAAAAAACGAATATGTACCTAGGTGTCTAGATCTAATAGCAAGAGAGTACGGTGGAAAAGTAGTGGATGAAAATTAAAATATATTTTGATTGACATTCCATCTTAAATAAGTCCTTTAGCCAAAGTATTCATTTCAAGATTCTTAGCTCAATTTTAAATGCTATGTTCTAGAAAGAATTATAGATTTATTAATCAAATGAATACTTTTTTAGTTACTGCAACCTTTAAAAATGTTGCTCTAATGGGTGCAGCATACGATCTTTTTTTAAAGGTTATTGAAGATGGAACTTTGAATGATGAGTTCGAAGGATTCAAAGTTTTGGGTAGGTATCATGCCTCTTATTCAAATAATGTTTATATTATTGTCCAAGCTTCAGCAGGCATAAAAATGACTGAACACTTTGCGCCTTGGAAAGTTAAGTTTGATATAGATTTTGATATCAAGCCTGTTATGACTGACGATGAAAAAGTCGCTGAGCATAAACTTGTTGGTTCACTAATGGCAGCAGAACAGAAAATGGGATTTACAAGTTAATTTTTTTTAAAATTTAAATTATAGATATATTTTTCTGTTTTGAAATAGGCCTAAAGATTAAAAATACTACTGATAAATATCGAGTAATTTTACATAAATTCCCAATAAAACTAATGTTGCTAAACCCCAACCGATAATTGTATTTGGTTGATTATTCAAAAGCTCTTTAGTAAATTCCGTTAATTCTTCCATATATAAATTATAGGTAAATTAAATAAGAAGTATTTTTTGTCGTCAGACTATAAAAATCTACTTTTTGTGAGTATTGCGTGAAGCAATTATTTGCATGAATTATTTATTAGCTGAGACTTACTGCTTTAACTGATCTTGGTGAAAGGATTCCAACCTGCGACCTACTGCTCAGTGGTACTTTGATGTACCACGCCTCTCTTTGGAGCTTAGTTAAAAAATTGTCTTCTATAAAAGACTCATTTTCCAAGTTTTTCATGAAAAATCACTTTTTAGGCCAAAAATGATTTTAGTTACTAATTTTCAGTAAAAAATTAGTTTTACTAACTATATAAATTAATTTATTCCTATTAAGAAATTACTTATAATTTTTTGGCTTTGAAATTTTTTTAAATTACGACATATTTATAGTATAAATTGAAATACATTAGGATATCCATCTGAATTGCTTTAGAGAATTTGCAGTATGAAAAAACTAGAAGATTTGATAAGAACGTATAAGGATTTTCCAAAAAAAGGAATTGATTTTAAGGACGTTCTTGAAATTCTTCAATATCCAGATATTTTTCAGGACTTAATTTTAAAAATGTCTTCGAATCAATTTTTAAAAAATGCTGAAGCAATAATTTCTATAGATGCTAGGGGATTTATTTTTGGTTCTGCAGTTGCTTTAAAATCATCTAAACCCATGATTTTTGCAAGAAAACCCGGAAAACTACCAGGACAACTATTAAAAAGGGATTATGATTTGGAATATGGAAAAAATTCACTTTCAATACAAAGTGATGCCCTGAAAAAATTCAATTCTTTTGTAATCATAGACGATCTTTTAGCTACAGGAGGAACGGTTAATTGTGTCTCAAGATTACTTCAAGATCAAAGGAAGGAAATTCTAGGTTTAATAACAGTGGTTGAATTGAAAAAAATGGAAGGTAGATTGAAACTAAATTTTCCAGTTCAATCAATGATTACATTATGAAAGTTGAAAGTAGTGGAGGTTGTTAAAAATCAGATTTAGTAAAAACTTCCGTATATCGGTTAACAAAATAAAAACCAATTTAAAACTAGAAAAATTTAGAAGTTAAGTTGAAGAAACTTATATGATTCCTATCGATCCTGCCGTAAAACCAACTGCAATAAAAAATACAAATTCCAGTAAATCTCTAGGTAATGAGTTTACTATTAAATTAAGTTGAGTCATTTGACCTTGTGCTCCTCAGGTTTAAGTTTTAAAAAATATAACTAATTATTTTTTCTGTTGAGGAGAATAAAAGTTTTTTTTTCTTTTTTCTAAAGATTTCAGGTTAGTAAAACTCTTAAGAAATAATTTTCAAAATACTATTTAAAACTTTTAACCAAATTAAACTACTGTTTAAATTCTATTCAAATGCTATATTTTTTATTATCAAAGTATAAATTATGAAAATTTATGGATTATAAAAAGAAATCCTTAAAAAAATTAAACCAAAAAGAAAGCTACGAAGAAATTGATACTAGGTTGGCTTCAGGATGGTATGTTGATTCAGTTGATAATAGAAAAAATAAAAAATATAAAACAGAAAAAGTTTCTTTCAAAATTTCCAAAAAAAAATAAATTACGAAATCAGTATTTATAAAAAAACAAGAGAAATAATCAAAATTTGATAAAAAAACGACTGTATAGCTTTAAAAAGTGTCACAAATTTTTCGAAAATGTAGCCGTTAATACTTGATTTAGTATACGCAAATACACTATCTTGAGGTGTACTTTAAATTTCGTGTGAGGAAATTTATGAAGCTTTTCAAAAGCTTGCTAGTAGCACCTGCGACATTAGGCTTACTTGCGCCAATGTCTGCTACTGCAAATGAAGTCACTATTAATGATTTCAACCCTGCTGAAGAACTTGCTATTACTAACAGTCGTGTTGACGGTTTAGAAGCAAGATTAAACAACTTCGAAGCGGGTAGTTTCTCCGAAACAACATCAGCATCATTCGGATCTACATTCTATGTTGGATCTGTTGATGAAGGTGCTGACGATGGAGCAACAACATTTACTTATGATTTCTCTCTAGGTTTGAGCACTTCCTTTACTGGTGAAGATTCACTTGATGTAGCTATCATCGGTGGTAACGCAAATACAACATCTGTTGACACTGCCATGGGTGGAGACGGAACAGGAGATCATTTAGATCTTGATGGTGTTTCTTATACTTTCCCATTAGGCGGATTTACAGTAATCGCTGGAGACGGTGTAGGAGTTGATGATCTTAACTCTGGTGCTTGTGCTTATAGTGCATTTACTGACGTAGCAGGTGATTGTGGTACACCAAGTATTGGTGGAGCAGCTGATTCAGCAGTAGCCGCATCTTATGACTTCGGTAATGGATTCACTGCAGCAGGTGGAATAGGATTTGATTCAGAAGATACTGGTATCTTAAATGATGAAGATGCTAGTACTATTGGTTTAGAAGTTGCATATGCTGCTGATACTTACGCTGTATCTCTTGCCTATACAGATGATGATGAAGCTGCTGGTGACACTACATATTACAGTCTCCAAGCTTCATACACACCTGATGCACCTTATTCAGTAAGTGCTGGATATGAGCAGGATGATGATGAGGCGACTAGCTATTTGTTAGGTCTAACAACTGAGGTTGGCCCTGGATCATTAAGCGTTGGTTATGGAACACAATCTCTAGCTGATGATCATGATGACAATATGTTCTATGAAGTTTCATACTCATATGCTGTAAATGACGGTATGACTGTTACACCTGGTATGTTCGTAGCTGAAACTGCTGGTGATGATGCTATGGGCTTGATTGTTACAACAAGCTTTAGCTTCTAGGTTGATTTGAAAATTTCAAATTAACTTCTTAATTAAAAAAAGGCCTGTACTTGTACAGGTCTTTTTTTTTATGACTGTTTTTTTTTTGTCTATTACTACTACCAAAAAAAAAAAAACGCACTATTATAAATTTGTAATCCTGTGTGAGGAAAAAAAATGAAGCTTTTTCAGCGTATGCTGGTAGCTCCAGCAGCATTAGGGCTTTTAGCTCCTATTTCTGCTAACGCAAATGAGTTACATCTCAACGAAATTTCAAATTATTCTGATATAGAAACTATTGAGTTTTCAAATTTTGTCAATAATGATGGACAACCTGAGAGTCTTCTAATAGCAGGTGGTGAAGGTCTTGTTGATGCTCCAGTAGATACTTTTTCTTCAACAACATCAGCATCATTCGGATCTACATTCTATGTTGGATCTGTTGATGAAGGTGCTGACGATGGAGCAACAACATTTACTTATGATTTCTCTCTAGGTTTGAGCACTTCCTTTACTGGTGAAGATTCACTTGATGTAGCTATCATCGGTGGTAACGCAAATACAACATCTGTTGACACTGCCATGGGTGGAGACGGAACAGGAGATCATTTAGATCTTGATGGTGTTTCTTATACTTTCCCATTAGGCGGATTTACAGTAATCGCTGGAGACGGTGTAGGAGTTGATGATCTTAACTCTGGTGCTTGTGCTTATAGTGCATTTACTGACGTAGCAGGTGATTGTGGTACACCAAGTATTGGTGGAGCAGCTGATTCAGCAGTAGCCGCATCTTATGACTTCGGTAATGGATTCACTGCAGCAGGTGGAATAGGATTTGATTCAGAAGATACTGGTATCTTAAATGATGAAGATGCTAGTACTATTGGTTTAGAAGTTGCATATGCTGCTGATACTTACGCTGTATCTCTTGCCTATACAGATGATGATGAAGCTGCTGGTGACACTACATATTACAGTCTCCAAGCTTCATACACACCTGATGCACCTTATTCAGTAAGTGCTGGATATGAGCAGGATGATGATGAGGCGACTAGCTATTTGTTAGGTCTAACAACTGAGGTTGGCCCTGGATCATTAAGCGTTGGTTATGGAACACAATCTCTAGCTGATGATCATGATGACAATATGTTCTATGAAGTTTCATACTCATATGCTGTAAATGACGGTATGACTGTTACACCTGGTATGTTCGTAGCTGAAACTGCTGGTGATGATGCTATGGGCTTGATTGTTACAACAAGCTTTAGCTTCTAGGTTGATTTGAAAATTTCAAATTAACTTCTTAATTAAAAAAAGGCCTGTACTTGTACAGGTCTTTTTTTTGTCAAGATGGATTTAAAAAATTTGTCTAAATTATAAATTAGAGAAGAAACATGAAATGACTCCAATATTTAAATGTCTCATTTGTAGAAAAGATATAGAAAGATCCAAAAAAACATTTTGGAAAAAAAAAGGGCATCTACTATGCTCAACATGCTTAGATAAAATAGAAAAAACCAGTAAGTAAGTTATAGAACTATTTACTGATTTAAAAAAATTTCCTATTTTAGTGTATTTGTTAAAAAGTAGGTTTTATAAAAGTTATGAGGATTAAAAATGACTGTAATAATTAATTCAAGCGATTTATAATAAATAAAAAAAAATTGATAATAGTACAACTATCATCAATTTTATAAATAATATTTTTTTAATTTAATAGTAAAAAAATTAAAATTTTTGTTAGATAAAGATTTTTATACCATTTATCTTTAGTTGTAAATCGAGAATTTGGGCTAAATAAGATTCAGAAGTTCCAAAATCTTGATTATTTTACTGAAGTAATAATTTAAATTTACTTTAGTCTTAGAACCAACCAGGAATGATTTGACCTGTTGTTACGTATGCGCCAACTGCTGCAACGAAACCTAACATTGCTGCCCAACCATTAAAACGTTCTGCTTCAGGTGTCATGATTAAAATTTGTGAATTTGTTGAATATATTGTAACAGGAATTATGAAGCTTTGTAAAGTAATTTTTAGTTTTTTTGCGAGATTACATTATTTAGTGAAAATTAGGCTTTATTTTTACAGTATTGCTACAAAAATGTGTTATTTATTTTTATTTGCTCAGTAAGTATTGAAAAAATAAATTTAAGATAATTCATTACAATCTAAATAAAAATAAAAAGAATTAGTAGCAACTTTATGCGATTTTAAAACTGCTCTCTATTATGAGCCTACTGCTGATAATCCTAGATTTATTCAGGGAAGAATTTGCTTGTAATTTAAATAAAATCCTTAAATAACTAGAACTACACGACTAAGTAAGATATTCGAAATTTATGAGCCATTGTCTTTCACTTTTAAAAAGATGAACTCAATAAAAATGTGGGTCGCCTGAGATTCGAACTCAGGACCAGCCGGTTAAAAGCCGGATGCTCTACCGCTGAGCTAGCGACCCATTTTGTAAAATTGAGTACATATGAAATTATCCCTTTTTAAGGTAAAAAAAACAACTTTTTATCTCAAGTTGAACAATAGAAAAACAATTCTTAACTAATGAAATAAAAAATTAAAATTTCTCTCTAAATTTACAGTTAAAAGTTAAAATAATTTAGTAAATAACAGAATTTCTAAAATGCTCAGAACAATCGTAGTTTTTGCTCCCATTATTGCTGCTTTGGCATGGGTTGTGTTTAATATACAAAAACCAGCAAGAGAGCAATTTAATAGAGACTTTTTGGGCAAGGATTAATCCAATTTGATAGATAAAGAAGTAATAGTTATTGGAGCTGGTCTTGCAGGATCAGAAGCTGCTTGGCAAGTGGCAAACTTTGGCATACCGGTTAAATTAGTTGAAATGAGACCAATCAAATCAACTCCCGCTCATCATACGGGTGAATTTGGAGAATTGGTTTGTAGTAACAGTTTTGGAGCTTTAAGTCCTGATAGAGCTGCAGGTTTATTGCAAAAAGAACTTAGAATTTTTAATTCATTGATAGTTCAAACAGCAGATAAATTTGCAGTACCAGCTGGAGGCGCTTTGGCGGTTGATAGATCTAAATTTAGTATTGCTTTAACTGATGCCTTATCTAATCATCCTTTAATTGAAATTAAGAGATTTGAACAATTGGATTTGCCAAGCAAAGAAAATATAACCATCCTTGCTACTGGTCCATTAACTGCCGATGAATTGTCCTACAAAATTCAAGCTTTTACAGGTATCGATGCGTGTCATTTTTTTGATGCCGCTAGTCCTATAATTTATGGAGATACTATTAATCAAGAGATAGTATTTAAAGCTAGTAGGTACGACAAAGGAGATCCGGCATATCTTAATTGTCCTATGGATAAAAATGATTACATCCATTTCAGAAATCAACTAATAGAGGGAGAACAAGCTAATTTAAAAGATTTTGAGAAAGAATCAGCTAATTTCTTTGAAGCTTGCTTACCAATTGAAGAAATTGCAAGAAGAGGAGTTGATACGATGAGATATGGACCATTGAAATCTATTGGCTTATGGAATCCAAAATGGGGAGATTTATTTGATAGGGAAAATAGATTGAAAAAGCGACCTCATGCAATTGTCCAATTAAGGAAAGAAGATTTAGAAGGTAAATTACTAAATATGGTAGGTTTTCAGACTAACCTCAAATGGTCTGAGCAAAAAAGAATATTTAGGATGATTCCTGGTTTAGAAAAGGCTGAGTTTGTACGTTTTGGAGTAATGCATAGAAATACTTTTTTAGAATCTCCCAAATTACTTTTACCGACTTTGCAATTTATGAAAAGAGAAAATCTTTTTGCTGCGGGTCAAATAACGGGGACAGAAGGTTATGCAGCAGCAGCAGCAGGGGGCTTGCTTGCAGGAATAAATGCATCCTTACTAGCTAAAGGTAAAAAACCAATAAGTTTCCCTGGAGAATCAATGATTGGTTCTCTAATAAATTTTATCAGTAACAAAAATCAAATATTGTCTAACCAGAAAAAGAATAAATTCCAACCAATGCCTGCTTCATTTGGTTTAGTTCCAGAATTAAATAAAAGAATAAAAGACAAAAGATTAAGATACAAAGCTTATCAAGAAAGATCTACAGAAGCCTTGAATGACTTTAAAAATAGACTAGATTCTTGTTTTGAAAAAGACCATTTACTTAGCAAAATTTACTAAAATTGATTAACAGTGAACCAAAAATGGAATTTAGTAAGGAAAATTTCGATGCAATTATTATTGGCTCAGGAATTGGAGGCTTAGTAACTGCATCACAACTAGCTGCTAAGGGGGCTCGAGTATTAGTTCTCGAGAAATATATTATTCCTGGAGGAAGTGGGGGATCTTTTAAGAGAAGAGGCTATACCTTTGATGTTGGAGCTTCAATGATATTTGGATTTGGAGATAAAGGTTATACCAATTTATTAACTCGTGCACTAAAAGACATAAATGAAAAATGTGAAACTATTCCTGATCCTGTTCAATTGGAATATCATCTACCAAATAATTTTAATATTTCTGTAGATAGAAATTATGAGCAATTTATAAATAAATTATCAGCGAGTTTCCCCAAGGAAAAAAAAGGTATCAAGAAATTCTACGATACTTGTGCAAGTGTATTCAAATGCTTAGATTCAATGCCTCTTTTGTCAATAGAGGATCCAAGTTATCTTTTTAAAGTTTTCTTTAAATCTCCATTATCCTGTTTAGGATTAGCTAGATGGTTACCAGTAAATGCAGGAGATGTAGCAAGAAAGTTCATAAATGATCCAGAACTTTTAAAATTTATCGATATCGAATGTTTTTGTTGGTCTGTAATGCCAGCCCTCAAAACTCCTATGATTAATGCAGGAATGGTTTTTACTGATAGGCATTCTGGAGGTATAAATTACCCAAAAGGAGGAGTGGGAACAATTGCAGAAAAGTTAGTAAATGGGATACAAAAATTAGGAGGCAAAATAAGATACAAATCTAATGTGATTGAAATACTTTTAAAGAACGAGAAAGCGGTAGGAGTAAAGCTGTCAAATGGGGAAGAGATTTATTCAAATATTATTGTTTCCAACTCCACTAGATGGGATACATTTGGATTAAAAAATAATAATAAAGGATTAATTTCTAGTAAAAACGTGCCAAAAAGTGAATATAAGTGGTCTGAAACTTATAAACCCTCACCTTCTTTTGTTTCAATCCACCTTGGGGTAGAAAAAAATCTAATAACAGATAATTTTAATTGCCATCACATAATAGTTGAAAATTGGGATGAATTAGAAAGTGAAAAGGGAGTTATTTTTGTTTCTATTCCAACTTTGCTTGACTCTTCTTTAGCGCCAGAAGGTAAACATATCGTCCATGCATTTACCCCTTCATCAATGAGCGAATGGGAAGGCCTATCAAGGAAAGAATATTTGCAAAAGAAAGAAAAATACTTTTCATTTCTTGTTGAAAAAATATCAACTATTCTTCCTAATCTTGAACAAAATATCGATCATAAAGAAATTGGTACTCCCAAAACTCATAAAAAGTTTCTTGGAAGATACGAAGGAAGTTATGGTCCAATTCCTGATAAAAAGTTGCTTGGACTTTTGCCAATGCCTTTCAACACTACAAAAATTAAAAACCTTTATTGTGTAGGAGATTCGTGCTTCCCTGGTCAAGGCCTAAATGCAGTTGCTTTTAGTGGATACGCATGCGCTCATAAAATAGGTGCAAAATTAAACATAAACAGTTTTAAATTGCCAGACTAAGCGGAGGCCTTTAAATGATAGAAAAGTTTAAAACTCTTTTTTCTGTGAAAAGTTCATTAGTTTCTTTATATCTAGCATTAACAATTCCTATCCCATTTGTCTCAATTGATAGATTAAAAATTCCCTCTATTATTGCTTTCTTCTTAGGCCTATATTTAATAATCAGTATCACAAGTGATTATGTAGAAACTTGTAATATTAGAATTTCATATAAAACTAGCTTTATTTCTAAAATATTAGGAAAAAAAAATTGGGAGATTCCCTGGAAAGAAATTGAGTTAATAAAATCTTTGCCGACTAGTCAGGGTAGTAAAGTTTATTACTTTAGTACTTATAAAGGTGAAAACTTTTTAGTTCCACAAAGAGTAGAAAATTTTGAAAAATTTGTATTAATTGTTTCTAATAATACAGGTATAGCTATTGATGAAATCTCTTACATATCACCATTATGGACATATAAATTACTGACATTACTATCAGTTTTAATGATTATTGGTGAACTCTTTGCTTTTCTAAATTAAATATTATCAATACTGAATCTATAACCTTGTTGTCTAACAGTGGTTATTCCCCCACCTTCACCCAATCCAGCTTGTTCTAATTTTCTACGCAAAGTCAATACCTGAGTATCTACAGACCTAGGTCCACCACTGAAGGGGGGCCAAGCCATCCTTAACAGCTCTTGACGACTTCTCACCATCCCTGGTGGCATTAGGAGAGCGCAAAGTAATGCAAACTCCCTAGGGCTTAATTCCACAGGCTTCTCGCTTAGCGTAACTTGTCTTAAAAGAAGGTGAACCTCTAAAGGTCCAACCTCTACTTTTTCTTGTAATCCTATCCTTCCCCTTTTCAAGAGTGTTCTGCATCGTGCTGCAAGCTCTTCGAGTCCAAAAGGTTTTCTGAGAACATCATCTGCTCCTTCATCTAATAGATTTACTAATGCTTCAACACCTGATCTTGCCGTTAAAACTATGACTGAAGACCCCAGTTGTTGGGCTAGTCTCATTGCAGTGTTCTGTTCGAGAATTTCTGCGCTAACTAATAAGTCAGGTGATTGTTCTCTGCATAAGTCAATCGCTTCTGCAGCTGTGCCTACTGCTGCAGCTAAATGGCCATCTTGGCGAAGCCTTTGAACAAGGACTGTTCTAAGTGTGGGGTGAGGTTCAACAACTAGGACTCTTGAGGGAGTTTGAGAGCTCGTAGGCAATTGTGAACTGCCAGGAGTTGAAGCTAAGATTTGCTCAGTTGATTGCATTCTTAATTACTGTTTGGCCAGGCAACTTTTGATCGTCCTTAATAAGGTATAACAAATGCAAAATAAAAATCAGAATCTATCGAATTATGACATCATTTGAAAACCCCAAAGCAATTCGTCACTTTCAATCAATTTGCGATAGTTGCCAGGACTTAGTTACTCGTTTTCATACCCCATCTGATCTTAAATTATACAGTGATGGTTATCTCCAAGCATTAAGGAATTGCAGTAGTTTAGAGCAAAAAGATCAAGAGAATTTAGAAAGATTAATTGAAAGATGGATTTTAGATCCGTCAAGTTTTATTGATCCAAATGGAGATGGAAATAAAGGTTTTTTTGGTAAAAATAGGAATTAAAATATTAATTTTTATTAATCAATACAGTATTTATACTCACTAAATGTTTTAAGACGCTAATTCGATTTCTATTTTTTCTTTAAGAGATCCAGAGTTGTACATCTCAATAAGAATGTCTGATCCGCCAAGGAATTCTCCTTTTAAGTAAACTTGAGGAATTGTTGGCCAATCTGAATATTCTTTGATACCTTCTCGTATAGCAAAATCACTTAAAACATCAAACGTACCAAATTCTACCCCTAAGGAATTTAGTATTTGAACTACATTGTTTGAAAAACCGCATTGAGGCATTAATTTTGTCCCTTTCATGAAAACCATCACTGGATTAGAATCAATCAGTTTTTGTATTTTATCTTTTGTTAGTTTGTCCATAATTCAACTTGGAGTTTCTGTTTTTAATGCCAGTGCATGGATAGCTTCTGAAGCTAATTCTTCTTTCAAAGCAGAATATACTAGCTGGTGTTGTTTAACTAATGATAATCCATTGAATTCAGATGCAATTACAGTTACTTGTAAATGATCATTTCCCTTAAGGTTTTCAACAAAAACTTGGGAACGTGGAATTTTTTTATTGATTAAATTAATGACTTCTTCTTTGGTAATCATAATAAATTTTAATTAACCCTTGTATTTTGTCTCAACAAATCCTAATTGGATCAATCTTTCATAAGCTTTTTTACCTTCTAGAGTATTAGGCGACATTATTCTAATTGTTTCAACAAGTAAGGGTACTGCAACCTCAGGCTTTTCATTTTTTATATACATAGATGCTAATCTCTCATTTGATTCTGCCAAAATTTGCAATGTTTGTTTACCTTTTCTTTGCATTTCATTTGGTATTCTCGCATCAACTCCTTTGAAGGATGAATTTAGATCAGAATAGAAAAACGCAAGTTGCTTTGCTAATTTTCTAGCGTCTAAGTAAAAGTCTTTAGCTTTTTCGAAATCTCCGTTTTTAATATTTTTATCACCCTCCTTTATGAAATATTCTACGTTTGAGATGGAAAGTTTTTTAATCTCATTTGAGAGTACTCTAAAATCTTCTGGATTCTTTATTTCTGCATGAACTTCATTTTTGTAATGAAAATTTCCAAAAAATATAAATAAAATTGGGATTAATTTTAAGAATTTCATTTTCTTATTTAATTATTAAAATTTATAGTAACTTATTGCAGATTCATCTACCTACATTTTTTAACGCTTTTTCTTCCTCTTGAGTCATTTTTTCATTAAGAAAAATATTAAAGTCCTTGATAGTAAAGTTTGAGTAATCATTAATTGTAATGGGTTTTCCAAAGGATAAACAAAAATCGCCTCTAAAGTTTGGAGGGACTTTGCTGTAAGCAATTCCAATTGGAATAATAATAATAGAGGTTGTTCGTTTGGTAGCTAATCTAGCTAATCTACACAGCCCTTCTTTAAGAACTAATTTTTTTCCATATTTATTAATCTTTCCTTCGGGGAAAACAACCAGTTGTTCGCCTTTGTCTATTAGATCAACCGCATATCTTAACGCTGAGAGAGATGGCGATAATTGATTTATCGAAAAACATCCAAGTCTTTTTAAAAACCAACCTTGAATTCCTCTCATTTCGGATTTAGTAACCATAAATCTACAATCCTTTTTTGTTTCCCTTCTACCCATTGCCATAGTGAGTATTAAGCCGTCCCATCTTGATCTGTGGGTTGGAGCCAAAATAATAGAGGAATTTATGGGAATCGAAAAACCATTTTTTAATATTTTCTTTTTTCTAAAAAAGAATCTCAAAACAACATCCTGGGTAACGAACATTGCAATAAATCCCAATAAAGGGTTGATCTTATGAGAAATATCTAGGGATTTCTTCTTCAATTTCTATTTACTATATATTAATAATTTAAGTGTTTGCCTTTTTTTATTAGCTATTATTGGGCGGTTACTAGATTGTCTAGAAACTAAGATTTTCAAAATTATGACTACTTTAGGAGTAAACATTGACCATATTGCAAACGTGAGGCAAGCAAGGAAAACTGTGGAACCTGACCCTGTGCAATTTGCTTTTTTAGCTGAATTGGGAGGTGCAGACTCCATAACAGTTCATCTAAGAGAAGATAGAAGACATATACAAGATAGAGATGTATTCCTTTTGAAAGAGACCATAAAAACAAAACTCAACTTAGAAATGGCTGCTACACCAGAGATGTTAGAAATTGCCAAAAAAATTATTCCTGATTATGTAACGTTAGTACCCGAGAAACGTGAGGAGGTTACTACTGAAGGCGGGTTGGATTTAAAAAGTAATGTGCAATACCTTAAGAAGGCTGTTGGGAATTTAAAGAATTCAAATATAGAAGTAAGCGCGTTTATTGATCCTCTTGGTGAACAGATAAATTATTCCAAAGAAATAGGCTTTGATTTTATAGAATTACATACTGGAAAATATGCTGAACTATCGGGCTCTGAACAATATAAAGAGCTCCAAAGGATTATAGAGTCTACACATTTAGCAAATGACCTTGGATTAGTTGTTAATGCTGGTCATGGCCTGAACTACAATAATGTTAAAAAAATTGCATCAATTAACAATATGAACGAGTTGAACATAGGTCATAGTATTGTTGCAAGGGCTTTAGCGATAGGATTAGAAAAGTCTGTACGTGAAATGAAGTCCCTTATCACATCAAATTAATTTCAAAATGACAACATACTTTTTCGTTGCAGCAAGTGAAAAGTTTTTAACAGTTGAAGAACCACTTGATGAAATTTTGAAAGAGAGGATGAGGAACTATAAAGAAAATAATAAAGAAATAGATTTTTGGCTCTTAAAAAATCCATCATTTTTAAAAACAACCCAATTTGCTGATCTTAAAGCAAAAATCCCATCTACCCCAGCAGCTGTTTTATCGACTGATAAGAAATTTATAACTTTCTTAAAGCTTCGTTTAGAGTTTGTTGCTGTGGGGGAATTCGAATGTCCTAATGCAGAAATAATTGATCCATTTAAAGTTGAGTAATATAACCAACTAGTAAATTGCTCAATCTTTACAAGTCAAATAAAATTGAAGTAATTAGTGAGCTGTTAGCAGAGGAATTAAAAATATGTCCTCCGCCTATAAATGAGAAATTAGAAATAGTAGTCCCCAATTACTTTTTAGGGAATTGGTTACGTGAACAAATAACTATAAAAAACAAAATAAGTGCTCTTTATGAATTAAAGACAATATCAACGTATACCGAATCTTTATTGACAAATTTTTTCCCTGCAATTGATATGAGCGCATGGAATTTTGAGTCAATCAAATGGGGCATTATTGATTCCTTGGAAGAATTAAATAGCTTTAAAGAATCATTTCCGCTTAGAAATTGGATTAATAAATATTTGGATAATAAAAAGACAATTGATGGAGACATCTATAACCTGACAAAAAAGATCACAAATAATTTTATTGATTATCTGATTTTTAGACCTGAAATGATTGCTCAATGGAATAGATATGAAATTAATTCATCTAATCTAT